>SBFN01000267.1 GCA_006226895.1 Deltaproteobacteria bacterium
CTGGTCGAATTTGCCGTTTACGAGGGGTTATTACAACCGGTTCAATAAGCGGTCAAGACCTACAACACAAGTTATTAACGCAAAGACGCGGAGACGCAGAGAGAAATAGTCAAAAGCGAACCATTTTTAAAAGTTTTAAGAGTTTTTCCTCTGCGTTCTTTGCGCCTCTGCGTTAAACAGTTTTTTTGGATTATAGGACATAAACAAAAGGGGCCCTGCAGAACAGGACCCCTTAATAGTTGAATGGTTGTAAGATCTTAGAGGTTTCAGGCAACCTCTCTCATGCGCTCAACATAGCGAGGCCGCTCAACGATAAAGGACTTGATCTCATTGACCTCGGGAACCCTTCCGGCAATACGCACGATATCGTCAATCACCAGGGCAGGAGCAACATAAACACGATTATCGACCAGTTTGCGACGGTCACAAAAGAGATGAACCTCTGCACGCACATCCATCTCGTTAAGAACTTTACGGACATTGGCAAGGACACGTTCACCGCGTTGCCCGCCTTCCGGGTTACAAAGAATATCTATTCTCATGGTGACTCCCTCTCTGTCTAATTATGACTATTTTTGTCAATTATACAATTCCAAACAAAAAAGGCAAGCATTTTCTGCTTGCCTGAAGATTGTCAGAGTGGAAGAACAGGGGGTTAACGCGGGGGAGGACTGGTTCCGTAAATAATCCGCAATGCATGCCGGGTACGTGCCACCAGACGAACCGGGTTGATCGGCTTGGCAATAAAATCGAAGTAGCCCATTTCGAGCAACTTGGCTTCTTCCTCTGCCGTGGATTTTGAAGAGAGGGCAATGACCGGAATATGCTTGATCTCAAGATTGGCCTGGATCGCCCGGAACATTTCATAACCGTCCATACGCGGCATAACCGTGTCGACAATCACCAGGTGAGGTTTTTCCTTTAAAGTCACTTTAAGGCCATCGGCGCCATCGGCGGCCTCAAGCAGGTTATAACCTTCCCGTTTCAGGGCTGCGACGGCAGCAGAGCGAACCAGGTCCTGATCATCAACGACCAGAACTCTCCACCAGGCGTCCGGCTCATAGCTCTGTTCCACGATTTTCAGATAATGCCGGTTAACAGCAGATTGAATCTCCGAAGGTGTCGTGACGCAGGGAATGACCCGCAGGCCATTCTTGAACGAAAGGTTGTCGATAACTTCTATATCGAGAGGGTTGACCATGGCCAGGAAGAGCTTTTTTCCTTCCTTCTTCAGCGGAAAGAGCATCTTTTTTGAGGCCGTGTCGCTGTCGAAAAGACCAAGGAGCTCCGCGCTGAAGCTGGCACGGGCAATATTGGCGACGGTTTTGAAGCCGAACTGACGGGCTAGCGTCGCTGCGATATCACGCTCGGTAACGACACCCATCTGCTCCAGGACCTGACCGAGGCGTCGCCCCGTCCCCTTCTGCTTTTGCAGGGCACGATCCAGCTGTTGCTCATCGACAACCTTGGCGTCAACAAGAATTTCACCGAAACGTTTACGCTTAGCCATAAAACCTCATCTGCGCAGAAGACACCCCTCACTTTTTTAAACTACCTGGTATGCTAACAACGGTTTAAATAAAAATCCAACTATTTCAAGAAATTGTGCCATTAGCATGATACGGCAGCACGGTCTTTTTTCGGACTTATAACCCAAATAACGGTTGTAAGTATTTAACGCAAAGGCGCGAAGGGGCAGAGAAAGTCCGCAAAGAAAACCACTTCAAAAAGCCAGAATAGCGCCCTTTGCGTCTTTCCTGGCTTTTCTTGGCGTCTTTGCGTTGATCTTTTGATTTCAGCTCTTACTGTTTTGGTGTAAAGACGTATTCCCTTTTTTGGGTTATAGACCCGCTTTTTTAACCAGAGCAGACAGCTCAGGGCGTTGCAAATTCAACGCTTAGAGCTCCCGCTTTTTCGGTTACATTGATACACCCTCCATCGACCACCTCTGCAGCAATAATGGCGCGCCCGACCCGGGTTTCCAGATGATTCTGAAGATAACGCTTCAGCGGCCTCGCGCCATACACGGGGTCATAGGCGGCCCTGGCCACAAAGCTGCGAGCTTCCGGGGTCAAATTCAGAGACAAGCCGCGAGAAGCCAATCGAGATCGCAACTCTTCAACCTGCAGCTCGACAATCTTTTCCGTCTCCCCCAAGGTCAGCGGTTTAAAGAGAATGATGTCATCAACCCGGTTGAGAAACTCGGGCCGGAAACCGCTGCGCAGTTCACGCATGACCGCAGCACGAGCGCCCTCGACGATCTCACCTTCGTCAGTAACGCCTTCGAGAAGGTGCTGAGAGCCGACGTTGGAGGTCATGATAATCACCGTGTTCTTGAAATCGACAGTGCGGCCATGGCTATCGGTGATACGCCCGTCATCGAGAACCTGGAGCAGGACATTAAACACATCGGGATGGGCTTTTTCGACCTCATCAAAAAGCACCACACTGTATGGACGGCGGCGGACGGCTTCGGAGAGTTGTCCACCCTCTTCGAAACCGACATATCCCGGCGGAGCTCCGATCAAACGGCTGACCGCATGCTTCTCCATATATTCGGACATGTCGATGCGCACCATGCTCTCTTCACTGTCAAAGAGGGCTTCAGCCAGGGTTCTGGCCAGCTCTGGCCAGCTCTGTTTTACCGACCCCGGTCGGACCGAGGAAGATAAAGGATCCGATCGGGCGGCGAGGATCCTTGATCCCAGCCCGGGCACGGATCACCGCGTCAGCGACTAACTGTACGGCTTCATCCTGACCGATCACACGCTGGTGCAGGAGCTTGTCAATCTTGAGCAGCTTCTCCTTTTCACCTTCAACCAGTCGGGTGACGGGGATTCCGGTCCAGTGAGCGATAATGCCGGCGATCTCATCTTCCGTGACTTCCTCACGTAGTAAGCGCGAGCCTTCATCAGCATCAGTCAGCCTACGATCTTCCGCCTTAAGTTGTTGCTCAAGCTCAGGCAGCTGGCCGTGCTTGAGCTCTGCGGCACGATTCAGGTCATATTCGCGCTCCGCTATGGCAATCTGCTGACGGACTTTTTCAATCTCTTCCCGCAAGGTCTGAATTTTTTTTATCTCCTCTTTTTCCGTCTCCCACTGAGCTTTGTAAGTATCAGATTGATGACGCAGGTCTGCCAACTCCTTGCGCAGTTGCTCCAGGCGAAGTTGGCTCGGCTTATCTTTCTCCCTCTTCAACGCGGCCTCTTCAATCTCCAACTGCATGACCCGTCTCGACACCTCATCAAGTTCGGCAGGCAAGGAGTCGATTTCTGTGCGGATCATTGCGCAGGCCTCATCTATCAGATCAATGGCCTTGTCGGGCAGGAACCGATCAGCAATATAGCGATGACTCAAAGTTGCGGCGGCAACCAGAGCATTATCCTGGATACGCACGCCATGATGAACTTCAAAGCGCTCTTTCAGACCGCGCAGGATACTGATGGTATCTACGACCGTCGGCTGCTCAACCAGGACCGGTTGAAAACGTCGCTCGAGGGCAGCGTCCTTCTCAACATACTGACGATATTCATCGAGGGTTGTCGCACCGATACAGTGCAACTCGCCCCGCGCCAACATCGGCTTCAGCATATTGCCGGCATCAATGGCCCCTTCTGCCTTGCCCGTACCGACGATCGTGTGGAGTTCATCAATAAAGAGCAGAATCCGGCCATCACTCTCACGAATTTCGTTGAGAACCGCCTTCAGCCTCTCCTCGAATTCACCACGATACTTGGCTCCGGCAAGCAATGAACCCATATCCAGAGAGAAAACCGTTTTATCTTTCAAGCCCTCCGGGACGTCTCCCCGCACGATCCGTTGTGCCAAGCCCTCAACGATAGCGGTCTTGCCAACCCCCGGTTCGCCGATCAGGACCGGGTTGTTCTTGGTCTTGCGCGAAAGGATACGGATCACCCGGCGAATCTCGGCGTCCCGGCCGATGACCGGGTCCAGTTTGCCTTGCTGGACCTGCTTAACCAGGTCGACCCCGTACTTGTCCAAGGCTTCGTAGGTCGCTTCAGGATCGGCGCTGGTGACTCTCTGATGACCACGCACGGCGGTTAGAACCTGCAGTAAACGATCCCGGGTCAGGTTGAACTGCTGAAGAATTTTGCCCGCGGCCGTCTTGCCCCCCTCATCAACGCAGGCCAGCAGCAAATGTTCAACGCTGACGTAATCATCTTTCAGCCGTTTGGCCTCCGCCTCAGCTTTCACCAGCAACTGGTTGAAACGCTGGGTGACATAAATCTTGCCGGGCTCAACACCGGGGCCGGAAACCGCGGGCAACCTCTGGACTTCCTTGCGCAGCGTTTCAGTAACAGCCCCGGGGTCAATATCGAGGCGCTGGACGAGACGTGCAACCAAACCTTCGGCCTGTTCAAAGAGAGCCAGCAGCAAGTGCTCGCCATCGACCTCAACATGACCAAAGCGAGTTGCCAGAGCCTGCGCGGCCTGAATGGCTTCCTGGGATTTTTGGGTCATTCGGTTCATATCCATGAGCAGTTCTCCTTCTAGAAAAGACATCATGCAGAACAAGTGATGACGACGCTTCCGCTGTGGCCCAAAGCATGGGCCTGACCGAACCGTCTGCCAAGCCTGCGGTCTCAATGTAGTAACAGCAAAGGCTTTTTACAAGAATAGCACCACGAATAAATTGCGCAGGGTTTTGACAAGCGGAACGCTGGCAAGGAGACAAAACCTCCAGCGGCCCACATTGAGCCCCTTACGAACACGACTGCAAGCCCGGCAAAGATCTTGACCAAAGTGGCCCAAATAAGATGCAGAACTCACGTAACCTGCTATAAATATAGGTATTAAAGTTTTCACTAAAGAGAGAACCCATGAAAATCCGCAAACAGATCCTGGATTATGAATTCTCGGAAGTCCTCGATATCAAAACCCGCGAACTGATCAGGGTGGCCTGTGCCGTAGCGGTCAACTGCCCGGACTGACTCACCAAGCACTTCGCGGTCGCGAAGGAGGCCGGTGCATCTGAGGATGAGTTGCATGAAGCAATGGCTTACGGAATTATCGCGCCATCGGGTCGCGCCAAGAATTTCGTTAAGCGTATGGAACCAGAACTGAACGGCGAAGAATAGATTGCCACGGGAGAGGGAATAATGAGCACACGAGTGAGCCAGCAGATGCTAAACAAACAGATTGTCAGCAAAGAGCAACTCAACGAAGCCTCCAACCGCCAGCGTATGCACGGTGGTCGTCTGGGCCAGAACCTGGTCGCACTCGGCTATATCAGCGAGGATCAGCTTGATTCGTTCTTCAAGCGCACGCCTCCGGCCCCGGAAACCGTTGAGGAGACAGGGCTCGACCTGAACTTTATTGCCGACCTCTCTCTGAAACATCTTGTCTCCATGGGTGAATTTCGTCTGGGCGACCTTTCAAAACGTATCGGATTACCAATTAACATTCTGGATGAAGCCATTGAGTTGCTGCGCCGCGAGAAGTTGGTGGAAGTACGTGGCGCAAGCCAGTTCGTTAAGTCTTCTTTTAACTTCGTTGCGACTGCAACCGGTAAAAAAATCGCCGGCGAGCTGATGGAGGTCTGTCGCTACGTGGGTCCGGCCCCCGTGGTTCTTGAAGATTACAAGGAGATGGTTGAAAACCAGTCCATCCAGAATATCACCGTCGACGAGGTCGTCGTGCAGGCGGCATTTTCTCACATCGTCATCAGCGACCATATGGTCCACCGTCTGGGTCCGGCGATCAGTTCCGGCGCGCCTATGTTTATCTACGGGCCTGCCGGCAACGGCAAGACCACCATTGCGGAAACCATCGGCCAGGTCCTGCCGGGAACAGTTTTTGTGCCACACGCCCTCTACGTGGGCGGCCAGATTATTACGGTCTTCGATCCGGTCAACCACGTCGTGGTTGCAGAGCTACCGGATGATGACACAACTCCTGAAAGTATCGATCAGCGCTGGGTCAGGGTGCAACGTCCTATCGTCATGGCCGGTGGCGAACTGACCTTGCGCATGCTCGACCTCGAGTTCAACGCGATCGCTAAAATCTACGAAGCCCCCTTACAGATGAAGGCCAACAACGGCCTCTTTATCATCGATGACTTCGGCCGTCAGCAGATGGATCCACAAAGCCTCCTGAACCGCTGGATCATCAACCTCGACAGGCAGATCGATTTCATGTCGATGCACACCGGCATGAAGTTCGAGATCCCCTTCGACCAGCTGGTTATTTTTGCCACCAACCTCGACCCCAAGAGCCTGGTCGACGAAGCCTTCCTGCGCCGCATTCGCTACAAGATAAAGATTGAACACCCCTCAGAAGGTGAATTCAGGCAGATCTTCGAGCGCGTCTGCGAAATGAACCGGATTGAGTTCAGACCAGACGTCTATGAGCACCTGCTGGAGCACTGGTATCGCCGGCACAACATTGCCTTCAACGCCTGCCATCCACGGGACCTGGTAGCCCACGTCACAGACCTGGCGCGCTTCTTCGACGAACAACCGGAGTTGCACAGGGCCAGCATCGACCATGCCTGTGAGAACTACTTTGTCGACGTATAACGCATTCAGCGTAGCAGCATAAAGTCAGACACCAGGACTTCAGAAGAAAGCATTCCTCTTTGCGGATTTAACGCAAAGGCGCGAAGGGGTAAAGAAAGCCCGCAAAGAAAACCGCTTCAAACAGCGAGGATAGCCACCCTTTGCGTGTTCACTGACGTTTCTTAGCGTCCTTGCGTTTATTTCTACCGCTTTTCTTACTGACAATCCTTCTCTCGCAAGCACACATAAGCGCCAACAGATCACGCAGAACCCCTGTACATAAAATATATCCAGAAAGTCTTTCCACAAATGAGCGGGCGTCTCTATAATGCCTCTCACTTATGGATAAATTTCTCTCGGTAAAATCACAGGAAAAGCTCAGACAGGAAATTCTTGAGTCTGGCGGCAACGAAGTCTTCTGCATTGGTCAGACCGATGCAGACCAACTTGTCGTGGAAGTTGAAATCCTGGCCCGCGGCAGCCGTGACGCAGTTCCGGCCATCCTCCAGGCCTGCCGGCCGGGTGACGTGATCATCCACAATCACCCGAGCGGCCACCTGGAACCTTCCGAGCCGGACCTGGCAATTGCCGGGAACCTGGGGTCCATGGGGGTCGGCTTCTATATCGTCAACAACCAGGTCAGCGAGCTTTACCGGGTCGTCGAAGCCTTCAAGCCAACCGAGAACGC
>SBFN01000072.1 GCA_006226895.1 Deltaproteobacteria bacterium
TCGAGGCGGTCAGCAATCTCCTGCAGGTTAAAGCCTTCCGGGATCGTAACCTGGAACTTGCGGATATCACCGGCGACCAGACGAGCAAGGACCTGGTCTGGTGTTGCAGAAGTTTCAAAAAGATATTCGCCGGCGTGGACCTGCGCTGTGGCTTTGCGCCAACGGGCCAACAGGGTGAAACGACGCACGTCACTGACAACTCCTGCCGTCTGCAATTGTACAGCAATACGTGCAAAGGAACTGCCTTGTTTGATCTCAATAGTTTGTGGTTGCGATGGAATGACAGGGGTCGTAACGAAACTTTGTAACCAGAGTCCGACACTCAGTAGGGGGAGACCGATCAGTGTGAAGATAAACAGGGTCAGGTTCCGGGTGCGTGAGCTCATGAAAGGGGACTCCAATAAAAATCGGTTGCTTGATATCGACACATTGTTTGAGTCTTGTCAGGAAAAGTCAATATTTCAGGAATGAGTCAGGCTTTGAAACTAGTCTCCGTGCCATCGAGCAAGCGTCTGATATTGCTGTTGTGGCGCCAGACGACCAGGGCGGCGATGAAGAGCGTGGCCAGAAAAATAGGCTGTGGATGGTTCATGAGCAGAATTAGCAAGGGTGCGGAAAGTGCCGCCAATACTGAGCCGAGAGAAATGTACCGGGTTATCGCAACGGTCAGGATAAAGACAAGCAGGAAAAGACAGCTTTGGGTGAAAGCACCAGGAAGATGCCGAGCGCTGTCGCTACGCCCTTGCCTCCTTTGAATTTGAGATAGATCGGGTAACAGTGGCCCAAAATGGCAACGGCGCTGGCAATCCCGAGCTGTGTCGGTGTGGGCTCCAGCCAGGTTTTGAACGCCAGCAGCGGCAAAAAACCTTTCAGGGTGTCGCCGAGCAGTGTCAAAACACCGGCCAGTTTGCCTGCAACCCGGTAGACGTTGGTTGCCCCGATGTTGCCGCTGCCTTTTTGTCGGACATCTTCGCCCCCCATCAGCCGCGCAAGCACAACCCCGGTTGGAATGGCGGCGATCAGGTAGATGGCGATCATAATCATGATGAAAAGAGTGTTGTTCATAACGGCCTCAAGAGAGGGGGCGGAAGCCATGTTGGCGAGAGCATTTTGCCCTGCGCCATAACGACGCCCGATCTCTTTCCAGGGGGGATCAATAGACGTTTTTTTAGCATGAAAGGCTTAAAGTCACAAGGCTAATCAAGGGCAGGGAGTTATGCAGAGGCTCTCTTTAAACCTGGTTTTTACGAAGCTCTGCAAGAGGGTAAAAGGTGCCACGCCAGGTAATGCCGCCTTTAACCAGGTTGCAGGTTACGCTACGAATGATGATGAAGGTAAAGAGTCCGGCCGTGAAAGGAAAGCCCAGTGCGAACCAGGGGCTGAAGCCATGAAAACGGGCGCCATCAGCGGCGATCAGGGTGATGGTCAGAACTGTGAGCGCGTAGAGCAAGAGCGTACTTCCCGAGGTAAAAAAAAGAGCGAAGAAGGGCCAGAGAATGGCGACCAGGTTGAAGATCACCCCGGAGATGGCGAACCAGAGGCGGTAGTCAGTGCCGGCGAACACATTCTTTTCAAGCCCCAGAACCAGTTCGCGGATGCTGGTGTACCATTCGACGGAGATCAATCCTGCACCGTAGATCAGTTGCTGGTGGCAACCGTTCTGCTTAAGGATCTTGCCTAATTTAAGGTCATCGTCAGGACGCAAGGCGATGGTTTTATGGCCTCCGGACTGCAGGTAACGTTCTGCCTTGACCAGGTTGAAGGCACCGATGCCGATGTGACAGCCACTCTTGGGGTCAGGAGCTTTCCAGGGTCGGGTGAAGATGCCGAAAAAGAACCCGAAGGTGACGCCGAACATGTTGAGAAAAAGACTCGGCATCCTCGCTTCAGGTGTCGCGGCCAAATGGTCGAGTTGCTCTGCTTGAAAGTAGCTGACTGCACGGGTCAGTGTGTCCGCTTCCATCACCACGTCGGCATCGGTAAAGAGCAGTAACTCACCGGTTGCTTTCAAGCTGCCCTGCCAGAGCGCATGGTTTTTTCCCAGCCAGCCCTTTGGCAGATCTCGAAGATGAAGAATCTCGAGACGAGGGTCGCCTTTCTTCATTTCGTCAAGGATGTCACCTGTCCTGTCTTCGGAGCGATCGTTCACGATGATCAGCTGCAGTTGATGATAGTCTAGCTGCAACAACGATTGTAACGCGACACGGATATTCCGTTCTTCGTTGCGCGCCGCGACGACGATCGAAACGGTCGGAAGTAAAGTCTCCTTGTTCGGACTGACGTCTATCAGGAAGCGGATTTTCCGACTCCCGAGAGTAACCTCCCGCCCGACAATAACGTAGATGGAAAGTATTATGATTCCCAGCCAGAACATGAGATTGAAATCCTTAATGAAACATGGAAATTCGCAACGACACTGTTTGCATTCATCTACTTGTCCGCTTTGCTCAAGTCAGGCTGATTGGTTCATTAGCTGTTCCCGAGACAGACCAACAAGCACTACAAGACAAATTCAAAACCGGCTTCACGCAGAGGCGCTGAGAGCACAGAGAAAGGTTGCTCATGGGAAAGTTTTGTCGTTTGTTTCTTACTCTGCGCTCTCTGCGTCTCAAGAGAGCAAAGCGAACGGGCGTGAGTCAGGTTGTTTGATCCGACTGTTTCCCGTTTTCAGGTGCTTTACCGGAGCGAAACAGATAACGAGAGGCACTTATAGACCGAACCGCTCCGCAAGGCGTGTTGCGCGATAGCTGAATATTGTTTCCAGCATGTTTTTAACCCAGAGCCTGTGGATTAGAAGGCCAAAAACTCCGAAGGGGAGCTGATAGCAGACCCGGTCAATCATTCTGGTTTTTTTATCAAAAGCTTCTATCCGGTGTTGATGATACCAGAGTTTGTAGGGGCCAGCTCTTTGTTCGTCGACAAAGAAGTTTCCAACTTCAATATGTTTGATTTCTGTCAGCCAGCGGCGTTTGCCGAAGACGGGGATCTGGATTTCGTAAAGGATCGTCAGCCCATTGTACATTTTGTCGGGAACTTCGGACAGAATCTTAAAGTGCAGTTCTGGAGGAGTCAGATCATTCAGGTTCACCGGTGTGGAGAGAAACTTCCAAAGCGTCTCCGGGTCGGTATTCAGGATGATTTCGCGTTCCAGGATGTGCATTGCAGCTATTCCTGTTGAGCGACCAGAATCAGCTCACTGGTATTGAAGCCAAGGGCTTTTGCCTTATCGAGAAGAGTCTCCGTGATGCTCGCGTCGAGCTTTTTGCTCCGGGCCAGGAGCCAAAGATACTTTTTGCTTGGGCCGCAAATCAATGCATAGCTGTAGTTTGCCTGGTCGAGTTCGATCACGTTGTAACCGCCGTAGAAGGGCCAGAAAAAAGTAACCTTGAGGCGTGCGACATCCGGTTCACCGGTAAAGTAGGCGCGTCCTTTGGCCTCCTTCCACTTGCCTGACTGGCTGTTGAAGCCGCGATTAATAACATCAACGCCACCATCGGAACGTTTGCTATAGGTCGCAGAAACCTGGCTGAGCCCTCGCTCAAAGCGATGATCAAGGCGGGCGATCTCGTACCAGGTGCCGAGGTAGCGATCAATGTTAAAATTATCAACCGGTATTATCCCCTGGGGGGCGGCCGTACATCCGGCCAGTAAAAAGGTGCCAAAGAGCAGGGCTAAGGATCTCATCCAGTGCGCTCCAGTAATTCAGGGCTTCTTCTTGTCAGAATGTTAATGAGAAGTTTGAACTCAATTGTCCCAGAATAAAATCACAAATCAAGTATCAGAACTCGACAGGCCCCTTTCTTCTAGAAGCTTTGGTGGTAACCTTGGGATGTAGACAGCTTTTCAAAAGGAGTTCTTATGTCGGATGAAAAAATTCGTTTGGGAGTCAGTTCCTGCCTGCTCGGTGAAAAGGTTCGTTTCGATGGCGGGCACAAACTCGATCGGTTCTTGACCGAGACACTCAGCCGGTTTGTCGAATTCGTTCCTGTCTGTCCCGAGGTCGAGATGGGGTTGCCGACACCACGAGAGACCCTCCGCCTGGTCGGTGAACCTGAGTCTCAGCGTTTGGTGTTTGCCAAAAGTGGTGAAGACATCACCGAACGGATGGTTTCCTGGGCAAAAAAACGGGTCGTCGACCTCGAAAGGGAAAAGCTCTGCGGTTTTATCTTCAAATCGAAATCACCCAGCAGCGGAATGGAACGCGTCAAACTTTATGATCGCAACGGGGTTCCCAACAAACAAGGGGTCGGTCTCTTCGCCCGGACGTTTATGGAGCACTTTCCCCTTCTTCCCGTCGAAGAAGATGGCCGGTTGCACGACCCCGGCTTACGCGAGAATTTCATTGAAACCATCTTTACTCTCAAGCGTTGGCGAGAGGCCACTCAGAAAGGAGCGACTCGCGGTGTTCTGGTCGCCTTCCATACTCGGCATAAGCTGCTCCTGCTCTCGCACAGCACTGAAATTTATCGACAGATGGGAAAACTGGTTGCAGACGCCAAGGCCATGGAAGAGCAGAGACTCTTCGATTGCTATCTGGCTTTGCTAATGAAGGGCCTTCGTTTAAAAACAACGGTCGCCAAACACGTGAATGTCCTGCAGCATGTGCTCGGTTATTTCAAGAAACAGCTCAGCGCCGATGAAAAGCAGGAGGTCTTGAGCGTCATCGATAGCTACCGATCGCGACAAATCCCCCTGATCGTGCCAATCACGCTGCTCAATCACTTTGTGCGTAAATACGATCAGACGTATCTGCAACAGCAGGTTTATCTCAACCCGCATCCTGTGGAGTTGAAATTGCGCAACCACGTCTAGCTGTAGCTTCGTCACCTGGCCAGGGAGGCAGGAATAATTCTTTTTTTAACTTCAGAAGTGCCAGTTCTTTGGCCTTTGCTTCAACATCGATTGTGGCATCCAGACCATGCCACTCTGCCGGGAAATCAGCAACATCGATAAAGTCGGCATGGGGCCCGGGTTTACCGTTCCAACCGTGCTTCGGAGATGAAATATGAAAATAGGGCTCGCGTCCGCGTCGCCGCCAGCTCTGCAGGCAGGCTTCGGTTGCGGCAGCGACGGTCAGGCCGTCGGGGTTGCAGCGATGGTGATGGACATCATAGACCAAAGGAATGTCGAGCTGTTCGCAGACCGGTAAAAGATCTTCGACCGTGTAGCTGCGGTCGTCGTTTTCCAGGGTCAAGCGACTGCGGATCGGTTCCGCTAATGCCG
>SBFN01000154.1 GCA_006226895.1 Deltaproteobacteria bacterium
GTCATCGACTTGCCCAAGGATATCCAGATGGCCACGGCCAAATTTGAATACCCCGACAAGGTTGAACTCCGCGGCTACAAGCCAACTTACAGCGGTAACGTGCGCATGATCGAAAAAGCCGTCAAGATGATGCTCAATGCGAAGAAGCCTGTGCTCTATGTTGGCGGTGGTGCAACTCTGACTGATGCCCACGCCGAGTTGATGGCATTGGCGGAAACTCTGCAAGCCCCGGTTACGACGACCTTGATGGGCATGGCCAGTTTCCCGACGCAGCACCCGCTCTCTTTGGGAATGCTCGGTATGCACGGCACCTATTACGCCAATATGGCCATCACCAACTCAGATCTGCTGATTGCTCTTGGTGCCCGTTTCGATGACCGCGTTACCGGAAAAATCGACACCTTCGCGCCACACGCCAAGATCATCCATGTGGATGTTGACCCGACGTCTATCAAGAAAAACGTTCGCGTCGACCTACCCATTGTTGGTGACTTGCGTGACGTCGTGAAAAAGATGAACAAAGCGCTCGCTGACAAGAAGGATGAAGTCGCGAAAGCGAATGAAGCCCACAAACCCTGGCTTGAGGAAATCTCGGCCTGGCGCAAAGAACATCCGATGTCTTATAAACCGTCGAAAACAGAGATCAAGCCTCAGTTTGTGATTGAAAAGTTGCGCGAACTGTCCAACGACGATGCCATTGTAACGACGGAAGTTGGTCAGCACCAGATGTGGACCGCCCAATTCTTTGATTTTACCCAGCCCCGTACGTTCCTTTCCTCGGGAGGACTCGGCACCATGGGCTACGGTTTGCCCGCAGCGCTCGGTGCCCAGGCTGCGTTCCCCGAACGACAGGTCATTGATGTCTCCGGTGACGGCTCCTTTCAAATGAACTCCCAGGAGCTGGCCACCCTGGTTCAGTATCGGCTGCCGGTAAAGATTGTTATTCTCAACAACAACTTCCTCGGTATGGTCCGCCAATGGCAGCAACTCTTTTTCGACAAGCGCTACAGCCAGACGTGCATGGAGTTGCCGATAGATTTCACCAAGCTCGCAGAAGCTTATGGCGCAACTGGTTTGAAGGCAACCAAGCTGGAAGAAGTTGAAGAGGTGATCAAAACGGCCTTTGCTACTCCAGGGCCGGTTATTATGGAGTTCAAGGTGTCTCGTGAAGAAAACGTTATGCCGATGGTGCCTGCGGGTGCCGGGCTCAATGAAATGGTTCTCGCGTCCTAAAAGAGGACGCGTTGCCAATTGTTTTAGGAGAGGATAAAAGTTATGAGACATACCATATCCGTACTGGTGGAGAATGAATTCGGCGTGTTGACACGTATTGCCGGTCTTTTCTCCGGCCGGGGGTTCAATATTGAAAGCCTGTCGGTTGCTCCTACCCTTGATCCGACGCTTTCGCGAATGACCATCGTCACCAGTGGTGATGATCGGATTATTGAGCAGGTGAATAAACAGCTTAATAAACTGATCGATACGATCAAGGTCATTGATTTTACAAATGAAGATTTTATCGAGCGAGAGATGGCCCTGATCAAGGTCAACGCTGAAGATTCCACGCGCGCCGAGATCTTGCGAATCTGCGATATCTTTAGAGGTAAAGTTGTTGATGTTACTCCCAAGTGCTATACCGTTGAAGTGACCGGTTCACCTGTCAAGGTGAATGCAATTATCGATCTTCTGCGACCAATGGGGATCAAGGAGCTGGTTCGCTCTGGTCCGGTCGTCCTCGGTCGCGGTCCGAAAGGCTGGAAGGGGAACTGATTGTTGCAGAAATTGACGGAACTGCGGCGGGCCTTATCAGGATAAATCACTGGTATGGCCCGCTCTGTTGTGTTATATAGTCGATTTTTTAAACAAGAAACTCGCCTGAATGGCGGGACGAACTTTTAGATCAGAATTTTTTCTCGGAAGGAGAACAGAGAATGAAAGTTTATTATGACAAGGACGCAGATCTTTCGCTTATCAAAGGGAAGAAGGTTACGATCGTTGGTTACGGTTCCCAGGGGCATGCGCACGCTAACAACCTCAAGGATTCCGGTGTTGATGTAACCGTTGCGCTGCGTGAAGGCTCGTCTTCAGCCGTCAAGGCAAAAAACTCGGGTTTGAAGGTCTCGAACGTTGCTGACGCGGTCTCTGCTGCCGATGTGGTCATGATCCTGACCCCTGATGAATTCCAGTCACAACTCTATCGTGAAGAGCTTGAGCCGAACCTGAAGAAGGGTGCTACTCTGGCCTTCGCTCACGGTTTCGCCATCCACTACAACCAGGTTGTGCCCCGCGAAGACCTCGACGTCATTATGATCGCACCGAAAGCTCCCGGTCATACGGTCCGTTCCGAGTTTGAAAGGGGCGGCGGCATCCCCGACCTGATTGCAATCTTCCAGGATGCTTCAGGCACGGCCAAGAACGTCGCGCTCTCTTATGCCAGCGCTATTGGTGGCGGTCGCACCGGAATTATCGAAACGACTTTCAAGGACGAAACTGAAACCGATCTGTTCGGCGAGCAGGCTGTCCTCTGCGGTGGTGCTGTAGAATTGGTCAAGGCCGGTTTCGAAACTCTGGTTGAAGGTGGTTATGAGCCTGAGATGGCTTACTTCGAGTGCCTGCATGAGCTCAAGCTGATCGTCGACCTGATGTACGAAGGTGGCATTGCCAACATGAACTACTCGATTTCAAACAATGCGGAATATGGTGAATATGTAACCGGGCATCGGGTGATCAATGAAGAGAGCCGCAAGGCGATGAAAGAATGCCTGGACAATATCCAGAATGGTGAATACGCCAAGCGCTTTATCCTCGAAGGGGCTTCCAACTACCCTGAAATGACAGCGCGTCGTCGCCTGAACGCAGCGCATCCGATTGAGCAGGTCGGTGAAAAGTTACGTAGCATGATGCCCTGGATCAAAAAGATCGTCGATAAGACCAAAAACTAAATCTCTTTACGGGCGGCGGGAGTGACTTACTTCCGCCGTCTCCTTTCTGACAGGCAAATACCTATGAAAAACCAACATCAACCAATCGCTTTGGAAGGTTATCCGTTTATTGCTTTATTTGCCTTCTTCTCACTTTTTTTCGCAGCCGTCGATTGGAACTGTCTGGCCACCATTGGTCTCGGCCTGACACTCTTTGCCCTCTACTTTTTCCGCAATCCCGAGCGATTTTCCAATGCGGAAGACAATGTCTTCGTCGCGCCGGCGGATGGTAAGATTATTTTCGTCGGTAAAGTTCCTGAAAATCGCTATTTTGGCGGTGAAGAGGTGACCAAGGTCAGTATTTTCATGAACGTGTTCAATGTTCATGTCAATCGTGTGCCGATCAACTGTAAAGTGATCGATCAGTTTTACAACCAGGGCCGTTTTTTCAACGCCTCTCTTGACAAGGCCAGCCTCGAAAACGAACAATCGGGCCTGCTTCTCGAAACAGAGGCCGGTCTGAAAGTCCTTTGCGTACAGATTGCCGGATTGGTTGCGCGACGGATTGTTTCCTACCCTGAGAATGGTGATTCTTTGGAGCGTGGTCGTCGCTACGGCTTGATCCGCTTCGGTTCCAGAGTTGACCTGTATTTCCCCGAAGGTGTTGAGGTCTCTGCAAAGCTCGGCGACAAAACCGTTGCCGGAGAAAGTGTCTTGGGACAGCTGAAATGAGTCGAGTGGGCGGTTCATATGATCGCCGGGAAAGTCTGAAACGCGGCGTTTACCTTCTGCCCAACCTGGTGACAACCGGTGGCCTCTTTGCAGGCTTCTACGGCATTGTCTCGACTATGAACGGCCACTACGACCTGGCGGCCTGGCTTATCCTGATTTCAGCTGTCTTTGATGCTCTGGATGGGAAAGTTGCGCGTTTAACCGGAACCACCAGTCGTTTCGGGGTTGAATACGATTCTCTTGTCGACCTGGTTTCTTTTGGTGTTGCCCCGGGTCTGCTCATGTACTCCTGGGCCCTGCAGTCTTTTGGCAAGTTCGGCTGGCTTGCGGCTTTTCTCTATGTTGTCTGTGGCGCTCTGCGCCTGGCCCGTTTCAATGTGCAGTCCAACACGGTTGAATCCCGGCGTTTCGTAGGACTGCCGATCCCTGCTGCAGCCGGTATGGTCGCCTCCTGTGTGCTGCTTTTCTATCATCTCGGTGGTTCTGGTACGATCAAGAAGGCATCCGTTGTCCTGCTGATCTATGTGCTGGCTTACCTGATGGTGAGTAACCACAGCTATAATTCTTTCAAAGACCCGGAGCTGGTTAAGCGCCAGCCCTTCAGTTTCCTGGTTCTGGCGATTATTTTCATTATTGTGATCGTAGCGCAGCCGGAAATCATGCTCTTTGGCATCTCTTCCGTGTATATGGCCTCGGGACCTGCAAACAGTCTCATGAAATATTTCCGGCGCAAACCGAAAGAGGAGACAATCAAGCCTGACACCGAACAAGTCAAGCAGGGCCCAGGGGACTCTTAAAGATAAAATCATCTGATTTCTTGACAAGATGTCAGCTTTTTGATTTATTTACACAACGTTTTACAAATGCATTGATGGGGACTAGTAGGGTCTGACGCTGTTTCAGAGAGCCGGTGGTGCTGTGAACCGGTACAGATAACGACCTGAACTGACCTCGGAGCTGCGGACGTCAAAGGGCTTC
>SBFN01000253.1 GCA_006226895.1 Deltaproteobacteria bacterium
ACAATATTCGTGAAGTGGTGGCCGCGGGAGCAGACGTTCTGGTTGCCGGCAGCGCCGTTTTCAACACCGCGGATTACGCCGCGACCATTACCGCCTTAAGAGAAAACGCTGCCAACACAACAGCATGATGCTTGATCGCAGTTGCCTGGCCAGCCATCTGCAGGCTTTTCCCAAGCAAACCATTCCGCTTGCCTCCCTGCGACCGGCCGCTGTACTGATTCCTCTCTACCAACGCAATGGTCGTGATTACCTGCTCTTCACCGAGCGCACGGCACATCTTCAACACCACGCCGGGGAGATTTCTTTTCCCGGTGGCGGTTATGATCACGGTGATAAGGATTTAAGTGCCACGGCCCTGCGTGAAACGGAAGAAGAGCTGGGGATTGCCCGCTCACAAGTAGAAGTCCTCGGCCGTCTGGATGACTTCTATTCGGTACACGGCTATCACGTGGTGCCCTTTGTCGGCACTATCCCACGTCCCGACAACCTGCAGCACGATCCTTTTGAAATTGCCGGCACCTTCGAGGCTCCACTGGAACATTTTCGGAACCCGTCAACTCATCGGGTCGAAAACTGGCAACACCTCGGCCGAACACATCCGGTCGACTTCTATGAGTTCGAAGAGCACACCATCTGGGGCCTGACAGCCGCAATTCTGCGCCAGTTCATCGAGGAAACCGCTGCTCTCAGAACGCTGGAGTTTTAACAGTCATGTAAGTCAAAGAAGAGGAGTTCTTTTTCAAAACAGATCTGCGAGGAGGATACGCTGAAGGAACTAAAAGGATTCGTTTGTTGAGAAAGAAGAGCCGAGCAGGGTGTCCAGATCACCTTTTTCGTTGAGATCGAAGAGTTCTAGACAACCACCGATCGGAGTATCATTGATAAAAATGCCCGGCACCTTCTGGCTTTGGGCACGCTGCTGCATTTCTGCTGCCTTGAGCCGGTCATCAGTGATATCATACTCAACAAAGTTGACGCCCTTGATATGCAACAATTCTTTGGCGCGCTCACAATAAGCACAATAAAGCTTGGTATAGATTTCTATCTTGATGCTCATGGCCGCTCTTCCCGAGAGTTTTGTTTTTTTTGAGAAGTTAATCCTACCCGAGACCGGGCAAGATGCAAGTTGCAGAAAGGAAAATCCGGTGATTTTGAACGTTATGAAGGTTTTTTGCGCATTCGCCATCCTTTTATCCCTGTTGGCGTGCAGTAGTCATTTTGACAAGCCGGTCAACGAGATTGCTGAAATGAGCCGGAATGATTTCATGAATGCTCTACGTTGGAAGCAGTACAAGGTTGCCGCAGAGTTCATGCTTCCTGAGAATCGTAGTGATTTTCTAGCCACCTTCAAAAAGCTCAAAGATATCCATATCACCGACGTCAGGCTTCTGGACCTGCAGGAAACAGCTGAAGGCAGACGTTTTGAAACATCGCTCGAAATGGATTACTACCTGTTGCCCTCGGTCTCGGTGAAAACCTTCAGCTTCGCCCAGGACTGGGTTTATTTTGCGGGTGAAGACTCTTCACAACAAGGGTTCCGGATCATCACCTCCTTTCCCGACTTTCCATGAAAGATCGCGTCGATAAGGACTCACCAGATAGCCGTCAAAAGCAGAGCCAGATTGCCGTTGCCGGCCCATTCTCTTTGATTAAAAAAAAATGGTCTTTCCCTTCCAGAATGCCACCCTGGCGAAAGTCTTGTCGGAGCCCCGTCAAAAGCCCATTAACTGGTGCTATCGCAGCTTAATTTTCCCTTGATTTCCCAAGCATCGTTATGGTATTTACCTGCATACTGTATACAAAATGAGTTAATGAAAACAAGGCATACACTACGACCTGAAAAGCGCCGAGGCGCTTTTTTGCTGTCTTTTTGTGCGCCGAAAAACTGACCGAAATGGGAGGTTCAACTTGGCTGAAGTCGTTTTTTCCAGCTGGGGCGGTAAGGTGATTGACAATCGGCAGGGTGGTGAGCCGGAAGCAGCTGCCTTTAAGCTGCCGGGCAACTATCTTGACGAAGGCAACGTAAGCGCCTTCATGGGCTGGGACGGCGTTATCGTCCTGGACAAAGATGTCGATATTGTCACCATGGCCGCTGAGTATATGAAGCGTGTTCAGGAGAAGTACTGTTGTGCGAAGTGCACCCCCGGCAAACGGGGAACGCGGGTCATGATGGATACCTTGTCAAGAATTCTTGCCGGACACGGCGAAGAGAGCGATCTGGACACCTTGACCGGGTTGAGCGACCTGCTCGACAACTGCAAATGCACACTCTGCATGACAGCGGCCAGACCGATTCTCGATACGGTTAAATATTTCCGTGAAGACTACCTGGCCTTTTTGCGTGGTGAGCGCAAGAGTACAAAGGCCAAGGGCTATCGCGACAAGCTGACGGCACCCTGCATGGATCGCTGCCCGGCGCATATTGATATCCCGGCCTATATCGAGGAGATCAAGGATTATCGCCACGATGAGGCCCTGGGAACCATCCGCAACCGGATGCCAATTCCGGCCGTCTGTGGCCGCGTCTGTCCGCATCCGTGCGAGACGGCCTGTCGTCGTGCCCTGATCGACGAGCCGGTCAGTATCATGGTCCTCAAGCGTGTTGCCTCCGATCACGAACTTCTGCACGTTCAGGAACCACCGCATAAGGCCAAGGAACCGACGGGGAAGAAGGTCATCGTCGTCGGCGCCGGCCCTGCTGGTTTGACCTGCGCCTATTACCTGGCGCTCGAAGGGCACAAGGTCAAGATTATTGACATGCTCAACGAGCCGGGCGGTACGGTTGCAGTCGGCATTCCCGACTATCGTATGCCGCGTCCGCTGCTGCAGCGCGAAGCCGATATTATCGCCGACCTCGGTGTTGAAATCGAATATGGTGTCAAGCTCGGTCGCGATGTTTCCCTGCGTGAGCTCAAAGAACAATACGATGCGGTTTTCCTTGGCACGGGTGCTTTCAAGTCAAAGCCGATGGGTGTCGAAGGTGAAGATGAAGGCTACAACGGCTTCTCTGAAGGCGGCATCCACTATCTGCGCGCTGTCGCTCTGGGCGAGGGTATGGTCACCCCCAAACGTGTTATCGTCGTCGGTGGCGGCAACACAGCTATCGACTGCGTCCGCGTTGCTCTCCGCGAAGGCTGCGAAGACTCAATTCTGGTCTACCGCCGTACCCGTAAGGAAATGCCGGCCGAATACTACGAGGTCGATGACGCCGAAGAAGAGAATGTCCAGTTCGAGTTCCTGCGTAACCCGACCAAGCTGATTGTCGAAGACAACACGGTGGTCGGTGTTGAGGTGATCAAGATGGAACTCGGTGAGCCTGATGATTCAGGTCGTCGTCGTCCGCAGGAAGTCCCCGGCAGCGAATATGTGATTCCTTGCGATATGGTTATCCCGGCAATCGGCCAGGACCCTGACCTCAGCTACCTTGAGGACGGTGATTACGGCATCGAGCAAACCCGCTGGAGCAGCATCGTCACCAAAGGTGGCACCATGATGACCGACAACGAAGGCGTCTTTGCTGGCGGTGACTGCGAGTACGGTGCCATGACTGTTGTTCTGGCTGTCGGCCATGGCCATCGCGCCGCCCGTGCCATGCATCGCTATCTCATGGAAGGCAAAGCCTACCTCGACGAAGAGGACGCCATGGAGGACATCGTCAACAACCTTGGCGTGTTCGACAAGGAAGAGAACCTCGGCATCGTGGGTGGCCTGCATCGCGAACACCAACCGAAGATTGACGGTGCCGAGCGCGCCAGCAACTACGAAGAGATCGAACTGGCCATGCCTGAAAGTCAGGCGGTCAGGGAAGCTGAGCGTTGTCTGCGTTGTTACCGCGTCGCCATGCTGGCAGTTAACTAACGATTAAGTTTTCTTACAGATAAATTTGATTAAAAGGCAGATTCGATGATCAACCTTAAGATCGACGGCAAAGAGGTCCAGATAGCACCGGGTGCAACCATTCTCGATGCGGCGGAAACCCTAGGCATCAAGATCCCGACCCTCTGTTACCTGAAAAAGGTCTCGCCGACCGGCGCCTGCCGCGTTTGCGCGGTGGAAGTCGAGGGTGCAGACAAAACCATGACCGCCTGCAACACCCGCGCGGTTGACGGCATGGTCGTTACGACCCAATCGGAAAAGCTCTCCAAGATCCGGCGGGAGCTGGTGGAGTTGCTACTGGTCAATCATCCCCTTGATTGCCCCGTCTGCGACGCTGGAGGCGAATGCGACCTGCAGGACATCTGCTACTCTCAGGATGTTGTGCGCCAGCCTTTCGGAGCCGACGACGTCAACGCTGCAACCATCGATGACTGGCCGTTGATCCAGCAAGTTCCCAACCGCTGCATCATGTGCGAGAAATGCGTCAAGACCTGTCATGAGACGATCGGCTCGAGCGCTCTTTTCGTCAACGAAAAAGGTGACAAAGCCTTTGTCGACAAGGATCTCGACAAGTGTGATTTCTGCGGAAACTGTGTTCAGGTCTGTCCGACCGGCACCATGATCTCCAAACCCTTCAAGTTCAAGGCCCGTCCCTGGGAGCTACGCAAGACCGCTTCGGTTTGCACGCTTTGTTCGGCCCAGTGTCAGGTTGATATGCACAGCAAGCAGGGCAAAGTGATGCGCGTCAC
>SBFN01000186.1 GCA_006226895.1 Deltaproteobacteria bacterium
ATTAAACAGGCCGGCAAGATCGAAAGTTCGATCTGGTAGATTGCATGCCTGAGTCCTGCTGCTTTCAGGTCAGCCCCGATGATGTTTCGGTGCGCCTGGATCGTTTTCTGGATGACAATCTGCCGGAGGTTACCCGCTCGCAGATCAAGCGCCTTATCGATGAGGGTGCTGTCACACTGGATGGTGCCACGAGTAAGGCAGGCATCAAGTTGCGGGGGGGTGAAGAGATTCGTGTGGCTCTGCCTGAACCGGTTGCGACAACAGCTCGGGCCGAAGCTATTCCTTTGGCAGTTCTTTACGAGGATTCCGCCCTGATCGTTGTTAACAAGCCTGCTCATTTTGTGGTGCACCCGGCGCCGGGTCACCAGAGCGGCACGTTGGTCAATGCTTTGCTGCATCACTGCCAGGATCTCTCTGGTGTTGGTGGCGAGTTGCGGCCCGGCATCGTTCATCGCCTCGACAAGGACACCTCCGGTGTGATGGTCGCCACCAAGGATGACCAAACCCACCAGCATCTGGCCAGTCAGTTCAAGGACCATACGATTCAACGACGCTACCGGGCCCTGGTCCATGGTGTGGTAGCAGAAAATAAGGGCAGCATAGACCAGGCGATTGGCAGGCACCCGGTGCATCGTAAAAAGATGTCTACAGATGCCCGTATCAGTCGTAACGCTGTGACGCACTGGAAAGTTTTGCGTCGCTATGAGGAGGATCGGCTGACGCTTGTCGATCTGCTTCTGGAGACGGGCCGAACCCACCAGATCCGGGTCCACCTGACCGGCATGGGGGTGCCGATTGTGGGCGATCCCCTCTATGGCGGAGCCAGTCGCGCCAAGTCAATCAGCGACACTGTGTTACGGAAAATGATAGTCCACCTGGAGCGGCAGTTCCTGCACGCCTGGCAACTTGGTTTTGTTCACCCTGATGGCAGGGCCATGCTGTTTCAGGCCGCGTTACCGAAAGAGTTGCAGGAGCTTCTCAGCTATCTTGAGGGAAAATATAACTACGAACCTGCCGCACTTGCGATCGAAGCATGTGCGGGTCCGGTTGAAACGGCTTATTGATGAATACTGTTAAGCAAGGCAAAATTCACTACCTTCAGCCTGATTGGGTAGGTCAGAACCATTTGGTCGCAGGCTTTACTACGCGTAACGGCGGCAGCAGTCGTCCCCCTTTTAATTCCCTTAACCTCGGCTTCAATTCCGGTGACCAGATGTCACAGGTAGAAGCAAATCGAGCCGCGGTGGCCAGAGCCTTTGATCTGGAGCCGCATCTTTTGCTGACGGTTAACCAGGTTCACGGCACCGAAATTCTGGTTATTGACGAGTCGAACCTGGAAGTCTCTCATTTCCAGCGCGTCGCAAGCGATGCCATTATTACCAACCAGCGTAATATCCTCATCGGTATTCTTGTGGCCGACTGTTTTCCTGTTATTCTATACGACCAGAAAAAACATGTAGCCGCGGTGGTTCACCTCGGTTGGCGTGGCACTTCCGCCGGCCTGCTGGGTCGCACCGTAAAAGCCATGCAGGAGATCTTTGGTTGCCTGGCGACTGATCTTTTTGCTGCCATCGGCCCGGGCATTGCGGCCCACAGTTATGAAGTTGATCGTCCTGTGCGTGATGCTTTTCGACAAGGGGTTGGTCAGTGGCAGAGGATCGCCGAGGAAGTGACTCTCGGACATTGGCAGCTTGATCTGCAGAAAAGCGTTATGTTGCAACTCGATGAAGCAGGAATTAGCCGGCCGATGGTTGATTCGGTTGCGGAATGCACCTGCTGTCACAAGGAAACTTTTTTCTCCTACCGTCGTGACGAAGGGCGAACCGGCCGTCAAATGGGTTTTGCCTTGTTACGTTAATATCTTTTGAAAGGAAGCCGCTTCATGGACAACCCCCACGTCCTTATCATCGAAGATGATCCCAGCGTCTGTGAACTTCTTTTCTCCTGTCTGAGCAAGGCGGGATACCGTGTCTCCATTGCTCAGAGCGGTGAGGCAGGTCTGTCTGAAATCGAAGAAGACCCCCCCGAAGCTATGGTTCTTGATCTCAACCTGCCCGGCATGAACGGGCTGGACGTGTGTCGTGCCATGCGCCGCGATCCATGGATGAGTAGAATCCCTGTCCTGATGTTAACCGGTCAGGCCGAAGAAGATGATGTAGTTGCCGGATTGGAAGTTGGCGCCGATGACTACATGACCAAGCCGTTTTCGCCGAAGCTTCTGACTGCGCGGGTCAAGTCTTTGTTGCGTCGCCGCAGTAGCAACCCCATCCCTGCCGAGGGTACGACCTCCCCTGGAGATTTACCGGAATCTTTGATGGTGAAAACGCTGGGCCGTTGTGAGTTGCGTGTCGGTAACCGGAGTTTATCCTGGACCGAGGAGTTCAGCCCTGCACAACGCCAGTTGATGGCCATGCTGGTTGGAGCCTCTAGCGGTAAGGTTTCCCAGGAAGAAGTCCAGGCTTCGCTTTGGCCGGACAGCACTTCCACGCGAGCTCGTTCGAGCTTCGATTCTCTGCTGTCAAGAGTGCGTCGCACCCTTGATCAGGCTTTGGTCCCTTTCGACAGCAAGAAGTACCTGACCGTCAAGCGCGGCTATCTCTGTCTTGAGAATTCACTCATAGACGCCCATGAATTTCGCCGCTTGATACGCAAGGCGACCCTGCAGGTCGCTGGAGGTGAATTGTGGCCGGCTGAAATCACCTTCTCGTCGGCGTTCAGCCTCTGGCGAGGAACTTTTGTGCCGGGAGATTTCGGCAGTGATGCGGCCATAGTCTTCCAGGATGAACTGGAGCAACTCTATCTCGACAGCAGTCAAACCTTTGCCCGATTGTTGGCACAGAATGAACGTTACCAGGAGGCCGCTAAACTATTGCGAGACGCTTTGCGCTACGAACCGACCAATGATGGCGTTGTTCGACTTCTTCATTCGCTCTGTCTTGCCCAGGAGAGCCCGGGGAAAGCCAGCCAGGTCATTAAACAATACAGCGAAGCCCTGGCCCGTGAAAATTTTCCGGCCCAGGACATCGAGGAAGCGTTGCAGGATTTTCCCAAGGCGAAGCCTGATCAGGGCTGGCTTAACCACGATTGATAAATAAAAAACAGCCAAACTGGTATTTTTTCTTTGTGAGCACCCGGATGTGAGAGATTTGTGAGAAGCCATGTGTATACTGCACACAGTCTTTCAAATTTTCGTTTGTGTTTGCAGGCTATAAAGAGTGTTACAAAACGAGGGATTTTAATTTGATTTGTTAGGGGGGCCCCCATCCGGTGGATGGGGGCCATTTTTTTTGGACGTTATCTCAAGGTTAAAATCTGCTCGTTGAGAGAAACTTGGGAGTGGTGGTGTGCTATAAGTCGAATCAGAGTTGATCTTCTGCCGCCGAAACATGACAAGGGTCTGGGCCTTCGACCCGGGCTCTTTGTTTTTTTGCCCACGCAAGCCTGGCTGCCTATCGGTCAGTCTCCGTTGTAAAACCTGTCCAACTGTAAATGACCTGCTTCAGGGTGTCCCGGTAACGCTCTCCACCAACAACAAAGCCATTGTTGTGGCCGGCTTCAGGAATCCAGAGAAGCTGTTTCTCTTGCGGCGCTCTTGCGTATAGCTCTTCCGCCATGCTTGGTGGGCAAATGGTGTCGTTCTTGCCGTGGATGAGGAGCAGTGGCGCTTCAAGCTCTCCAATCTTCGCCAAATTGTTGTATTTTGCGCCGATCAGCCAGCCGAGCAAGCTGTTGAGCAGCGGGTAGTGGTGGCGCCCCATCGCCTCGATCGAAGTAAAGGGGGCCTCCATGATCAATCCGGCTGGAGTTTTGTGCCGGCTGCCTTCGAGGCTGACTGCAGCACCGAGTGAGCGGCCAAAGAATATCATGCGGTCAGTGGCCCAGCCGCGCTTATTAAGAAAGTTGATGGCGCCTGCAATGTCACTGTAAGTTCCTGCTTCGCTGGCTCGTCCCTCACTTGTGCCATAACCCCGGTAATTAAAGATGAATACGCTAACACCGAGTTGATGCAGTAACTGCAAAGTTTCAAGACGATGTGAGATGTTGCCAGCGTTGCCCATGCAGAAAAGAACAACGGGAGCCTCTGTCTGCCCGGGGACCAGCCAACCCTGGAGCCGGGTAGCATCTGTGGCGGAGAAGGTCACGTCTTCGTAGACGAGGCCAATCCTTGCCGGAGTTGCCTCATGCAAAGGCTCGGGGAAATAAATAAAGTGTTGTTCAAGAGCGTTACGAAGAGGCATGGCAAAAACCAGGGCAGCTACCAGGTAGAGTAGGAGCCGGTGACGAAGTTTACTGAAGAGGACTGTTCTCTTTGCAAAAGCCATTGGCCGATCATTTACGCCAGAAACTCGGGAAGACCAGCACCAGCACGGTGAACAGCTCCAGCCTTCCAAGGAGCATGCAGAAGGCAAGGACCAGTTTGCCGAAGGCCGGGACATGGGCAAAATTGTCAACAGGGCCAACACTGCCAAGTCCGGGGCCGATATTGCTCAGGGTTGCAATGACCGAGCCCCCCGCCGAATTGAGATCCATGCCGGTGGCTGCCATGACGAACGAGGCGGCGACGAAAACACCGAGATAGAGGGCGAAGAAGCCGAGAATCGATTGCATGACGTCTTTGTCTACCGGTCGGTCGCCGAGCTTGACCAGACGTACGGCGCGGGGATGAATCAGGCGGTAAACCTGGACCTGGGCGTGTTTGAAGAGCAGCAGGATACGCGCGACTTTCATGCCCCCGCCGGTGGAGCCTGCGCAGCCACCGATAAACATCGAGAAAACCAACAGGTACTGACAGAGCACCGGCCAGAGCTCATAGTCGGCCGTGCCGAAACCGGTGGTGGTCATGATCGAGACAACCTGGAAGGCACTGTAACGCAGGTTGTCAAGAAAGCCTGGGTAGGTGCTGCCCATGTTGAGCATGGTGATCAGGGCCGTACCGACAATGACCAGAGAAGTGTAGAAGAGAAACTCTTCATTGCGAAGAAAATCGCCAATCTTGCCACGTAAGGCAAGGTAGTGCAGGGAGAAGTTAACCCCGGCCAGGAACATGAAAATCGTGATGACCCAATCGATGTAGGCACTGTTGTACGCGGCAACGGAAGCGTTGCGCGTAGAGAAGCCGCCGGTTGCCATGGTGGTGAAGGCGTGGTTGAGGCCGTCGAAGAAACTCATACCTCCGGCCATCAGCAGCAGGATTTCGACGCAAGTCAAAAGGACGTAAACACCCCACAGCAGTTTGGCCGTATCCTGGATGCGTGGTTTCAGACGGTCAGTGGTCGGCCCTGGAACTTCGGCTTTGAAGAGCTGCATGCCCCCGACGCCGAGCATTGGTAGAATGGCCAGCGAAAGAACGATGATTCCCATGCCGCCGAGCCATTGAGTCAGAGAACGCCACAGCAGCAGGCTGGGCGGCATGGCTTCAATGTCAGTGAGAATGGTCGAGCCGGTGGTTGTGAAGCCGCTCATAGTCTCGAAAAATGCGTTGAGATAGGAAGGGATGGCTCCGGAAAAGACAAAAGGCAGGGCACCGAAAAGCGCAAAAAAAGTCCAGCCGAAGGTGACAATGGCAAACCCTTCGCGCACCGAAAGGTCTTTCTCCGAGTTGAACTGGCTGAACAGAGTTCCGCCGCAGCCCGCCGATATGATCGCGGAAAGGATAAAGGCCCCCGAAGCACCATCACCATAGATCCATGAGAAAGGGACCGGGAAGAGCAGGGCGATGGCCAGAAAAAGCAGCAGGGCACCGAGTATGCGCAGGGTCAGGGTGATGTTCATCTACTCGAAGAACCTTTCGACCTTGGTCAGGGCTTCCGGGAGAGCGAAGACCAACACCCGGTCGCCGATTTTGAGGCGGCTTTCGCCATCGGGGATCTCGTAGCTGTTTTGATGGACGATCGCACCGATGATAGCGCCACGAGGAAAGCTCAGGTCTTTGAGCGGTGTGTCGAGAACCTGACTCGTGCTCTTGATCTCGATTTCAAGCACCTCGGAGTTGCTGCCCTCGATCGTTGCGAGAGAGATGACGTTACCGCGCCGAGCGAATTTCAGAATCGCACTGGCCGCCGAGAGACGCGGCGAGACACAGGCGTCAACACCGAGTGAGGGCGCCAGGTCAAGGAACTCGGGGCGGTTGACCAGGCAAAGGGTTCGGCGCGCTCCGTGACGTTTGCAGAGCAGTGAACAGAGAATATTGGTTTCATCATTTTCCGTGGCTGCGATAACGACATCCGCATCGGCGATGCCTTCGTCGAGCAAGGCGCGAATGTCGGTGCCCTCGGCATGAATGACCATGGTCTTCTGCAATTGTGCCGAGAGTTTCTCGCAGCGCTCCTGACCACGTTCCACCAGGCGTACGTTAAACTGTCGTGCCTCCAGGTTGCGGGCTACGCGCAGGCCAATGCGACCGCCACCGAGGATAAAGGCTTTTCGCGACCCCCTACGTTTCTCTTCCTTGATTTGCAGCATATACTGAATCGCAGGGAGCTCTTCCTTGTGGGCGAAGATGAAGATGCTGTCACCGACCTGGATGGTATCATCACCGCGGGGAATGATCGTCTGGCTCTGACGTGAGATGGCGACAACGACGAAGCGGTAGATGCCGCGAATCTCGCCCAGCTCTTTCAGGGTCAAGTCACAAAGGGGGCTGTCTTCGGTAATCCGATAGCCGAGGAACTGGATCTGGCCACCGACGAATTCGGCGACGTCAAAGGTGCCCGCGCGGCCGGCCAGATTGGCGAGTTCGTCGGCCACGGCATCATCCGGATTGATCATCAGGTCGATGCCGAGTTTGTCCTTGGAGAGCACGGCTCCCCGGCTCAGATAGTCGATACTCTTGACGCGGGCGATACGTTTGCCGACGCCGTACTCACGGGCGAGCAGGCAGGCAAGAATGTTGACTTCATCTAGGTCGGTGACGGCCATAACGATGTCGGCATCCTTGATCCCGGCTTGCTCCATGGTTTCGGCGCTGGCGCCGTTGCCAAGAATCCCAAGCACGTTGAGACGGTCCTGGGCATCATTGAGATGCTCCTGATCACGGTCGATCAGGGTGACCTCATGACCTTCAATGGAAAGGCGTTCACAAAGAAAGTAGCCGACCTGGCCGGCTCCAACGATGAGTATGTTCATCTATAATCCCTTGAATAGAAAAAACAGCAACGCGCCAGAATACCGCAGACCACAGGCAGAAGAAACAAATTATCCTTATTTTTGCTGTATTCCATTAACCGGATTCTGTATCATGTGTTCATGCAGTTTTTCGCTGACATTCCTGAAGAACAGCTGCGGCGCGAGCGCCAGAAAGCCCGAGAACTAAGACGTTCCCAGTGGTGGCGCAACCGGATTGCAACGGGTTTGTGTCACTATTGCGGCGGCCACTTTGTTTCTGCCGAGTTGACGCTGGATCATGTTGTCCCCCTGGTGCGTGGTGGTCGCAGCAGCAAAGGCAACTGTGTCGCGGCGTGCAAAGACTGCAACACCCGCAAGCGCGATATGTTGCCTACCGAATGGCAGGAATATCTGGACAGCATGGCTTAAATTTATGCTGTCCTGCTAAAGCTCTTCAAACTGTGCCGGGTCCTCATCGTCGCCATCATCTGGCTCGTCATCGTCGAGATCGTCAAAGTCTTCATCCATGAATCGTTCCAGAAAACGCTGATTGCTGCGCAGGCGGCGCTGGGTCTTCTCCTGCAGCTCCGCAAGCTCCGGAAAGCGTTCTTCCTTGACCTCGAGGTCAGCTTGTTCCGTTTTAATGGACTTGTCTTGTTCTTCCGTCATTGCAATCCCTTTTTACATAGTCGATAGAGGTCCAGATATTGTTCTGCTGCCTGGTGCCAGGACATATCCTGGGTCATCCCCCGGTGTCTTATCTTCTGCCAGAGCGGCGGTTCGCTGTAAGCCTCCAGGGCTCTATCCAACCCCTGCAGAAGACTTGCATTTCGATATTTTTCAAAGACGAAACCATTTGCCGCTTCGGGTGCGATCCGTGGGTCGATAATTGTATCTGCGAGGCCGCCTGTTGCGTGAACCAGGGGGATGCAGCCGTAACGCAGAGCAATGAGCTGGCCAAGGCCGCAAGGCTCATAGCGGCTCGGCATCAGGAAAAGGTCACTGCCAGCATAGATCCGCCGTGACTGGGCATCGTCAAAGCGGAGCAGAACCCTGGCCCGGCCCGGATAAAAGTCTGCAGCCTCGGCAAGGCGCCGCTCGTAGTCCGGGTTACCGGTGCCGAGGATGACCAGCTGCAAGTTTCGCGACAAGATCTTCTCCCAACTCCCCAAAACCAGTTCGATACCTTTCTGGGAGTCAAGACGTGTGACCATGGCCACGATCGCCCTGTCGGGTGCTGGGTGCAGGCCGAGTTCTTCCTGCAGCATTTGTTTGCAGACGGCCTTGCCAGAAAGGTCCTCTGCAGAGTAGGCCTGCGGGAGTGTGTGATCCTGGGCCGGAGACCAGAGTTTGCCGTCCAGCCCGTTCAACAGCCCGTGCAGGTCGTCTGCACGCGAGCGTAGCAGGCCATCGAGGCCCATCCCCTGTTCCGGGGTTTGGATCTCCCGGCAGTAGGTCGGAGAGACGGTGTTGATCTGGCTGGCATAACGGAGCCCTGCTTTCAACAGGGAGAGCTTGCCGTGATATTCAATCCCGTCGGATGTCAGTAAACTTGAATCAATTTCCAGTGATTTTGCTGCCTGCAAAGGAAAGACGCCCTGGTAGCCGAGGTTGTGAATACTGAAGAGGGAGGCGGTGCCGGCAAAGTAAGGGTCTCGCCAGAGTTGCTGATGCAGGTAAAGCGGAACCAGGCCTGTCTGCCAGTCGTGAGCATGAATGACATCGGGAACGAAAGCGAGGTGGCGGGTGAGCTCAATAGCGGCACTGCTGAGCAATCCAAAGCGTTCCGCATTGTCTGTGTAGTCTTGGCCTCGCTCGCCGTAGAGCCCATCGCGGTCATAGTATTCAGGGTAGTCAAGAAAATAGACCTGAACGCCTTGGAATTCTCCTCTGCGATAACCGATTTTGTAGCTGCGCCCACCCATGGAAACCGACAGCTTGTTTAGGCTTAAGGGAAGCTCGCCGGTGATTGTGCGAACCTGGCGATACCAAGGCATGACCAGGCGCACATCATGACCGAGGGAACACAAAGCCGGGGGCAGAGAGCCCACAACGTCTGCAAGCCCGCCGGTTTTGGCGAAGGGGGTAGCTTCCGAGGCGACCATGAGTAGCTTCATTGGTGCTGAGGTCGAAATTCTTTTGTCTTCTTGAATTACCATTTGGGTGGGGGATTTTAACTCAAATCGAGGAATTTATCCAGTCGGTAGCCGACCGCCGCAGCACGGGCCAGGCGTTGGCGCAGGTGCTCGGCAGCTGCTGTCGAGATGGTCGGAGACTCTTTGCCTTGGTCTGCACGAAATTGCAGGATGCCGGCCTGAAGGGCTATGGCTCCAGCCAGAGCGGTCATGCCCTCCCGTAAAAACCAGGTCTGCTCCTCATGCCTGTTGACGCCCAGGAACCCGCTGTTGTCGCGGTCCTGACAGAGGTGTGCAAAAGCTCGGGCGTCAACAGCCGGGTGTGGTTGCATGCCGGCAGTCTTTGTCAGCAGGGTGGCAAGGAAAACAGCTCTGTCCTGATCTTCCGACGCAGCCCTTTCCTGCCAGGCAAAATCAAGGCCGCAGGAAGCGAAGACTTCAAAACAATGAGACTCGTCAGAAAAGCCGAGGGCTTGAGACAGGTTCTGCAGCATCAGCCAGCTGAGGATGGTTACACCAAGCCCTGCCTGAGAGCGCGTTCCCTGCCATTGCCCGGCGAGCATTTTCTCCACCGCTTCAGCCGCTGCTAATTCAGACAACCAACCGGACAAGTCTGCGAAGAGAGCTTTTAGGTCGATCTGAAAAGTTGAATGACCGTCAAAACCCTCTATTGACGAAGCGACCATGCCGGCGAAAGCGTTGCACTCTACACTCAAATCCGACATGATTTTATCGATCGGTCGGGTCTGTCGCGCTGTCACCAGGCCGCCCGCGAGAACATGTAGCCGCCCCTGATCAAAGAGCGCTGCGAAAGCCTTCCAGAGAGGTTGGTAGAGTATTCCCAAGCGCTCACGCTCAAGGTTGGAGACCTTGCGGCCATTGAGGTGTTGATAAAGTTTCTGCCAGGAGCCGTCTTCGTCGCTGAGCGTCTGGAAGTCACTGAACACAAGGTGTTCGTACCCATCAAGCTGCAGCTCGAGGCCCTGAGACAGTTTCTCTAGAGCGACCAGTTGTTGGTTGCCCTGCAGATCACGAAAACGGCAGAAAGGGTCGTCGGAGCGATCAATTCCCAGCTCTTGCCAGAATGGTGGCATCGGCAGGGCGAGCCCTTCCTCTTCCGGCGAGGCTTTGTCGGCAGCCAGATGAATTCGTCCCCGGGTTGCTTGAGCCCCATTGTTATAAACGACCAGGAACTTTTGTCCGATTGGGCCGTTGCTGTAAGTGAAGACGTTTTCGTTCACGCCCTGATCGGTCATGAAATCGTAAAGAGAAAAATGTTCGACATCGGCGAACAGGTGACGGGAGCGTAAAAGAGGAAAGAGCTGCTGTTCATGATGCTGAATAAATCCGATGTCTGGCTCTTCTTTCCAGTAGGCGCGACGGTACTCCATGCCATATTTTTCCCGGTAACCTTCAACCTGACCGTGGCCGAACATCGGCAGCCCGGGCAGGGTGGCCAGCAGGGTGGCGACGCCGAAATATTTGTCGCCTTTACCGAACTGTTCAACGGCGGACGCTTCGTCCGGATTGTTCATGAAATTGACGTAGCGCTTTAATATGCCCGGATTGTAGGCCAGCGTGTCTTTAAGTATCTGGCGGTACTTGGCGTTCTCTTCGCGCTTGAGCATATTCATAAAGGCGCTGTTGTAAACCCGGTGCATGCCCAGGTTGCGTACAAAATAGCTCTCCATCAGCCAGAAGGCCTCTGCGATCAGGAGCGTGTCCGGAGCTTCTCGGTTAATGCGGTCCACCACCTCACGCCAGAACTCGACCGGGAAAGCCGCGGTAAAGTCATCGTCGGAGAGCGCAAAGGCCGAACGCGACTGGACTCCGGCGCTGCCTCCCGGTGGGGGAAACCATAGCCGGCGGAAATGCTTGCGCGCCAGGGTCATGGCGGCGTCAAAGCGGATCAGGCTGAAACGCCGGGCAACGGCCAGGATCAGATCGCTCATGGCCTGTCGGACTTCCGGCATCAGGAAGTTAAGTTGAGCCGTGTCGTTCCAGGGCATATGAGTGCCATCGTTGCCGTGATAGATATAGCGGTACTGACCGCTGTTATGGTCATGATACTCAAAGACCACTGCCGCATCACTGTGATCCCAGTAACCCTTTTCAATGCGAATGCCGATACCCTTCATCTCGCACAGATTCGGCCCGCTGAAATCATAGGCCGGATAGGGGGGGCGGTCGGTTTGTAGAAACCAGTCCGGGTGCTCCCTGACCAGTTCTGAGTCGATGCCGGTATGGTTGGGGACAACGTCGCAGGCCAACCTTATGCCGTGCTGATGACAACGTGACTCGAGAGCCTGCAAGGCGTTCTCGCCCCCCAGTTCTTCTGCGACCCGGTAGGCATGCAGGGCATATGCGGAAGCTTCCGCTTCCGGGTTGCCGCACAGCTGCTTGATGCGTTTAGATGCACTGGAACGCTCCCAGATACCGATCAGCCAGAGAGCATTGAAGCCCCGATTTGCCAGACTGACCAGTTCCTCCTCCGGTATTTCTGCCAGGGTGGTGATGCTGCGCTGATAATGGCTGCTGAGTTGGTCGAGCCAGATGTAGATCGATTTAGCCAGCAGGACGCTGGTGGTCATCCAGTCGGTGTCGTCAGTAAAGGCTGCGGCGGCATCGCTGCCGTCGCCTTCGCCAAAGAGAGGACTAGGCGATGGCCCGGGACCAGGCAGATAAGCGCGGCCCTCTTCTTCGGTGAGGGCGATGGCAATCTGCATCTCCGTGAGCACCTGTTGCGGCAGCCATGGCGCCCAGTTCTGAACAACATAAGCTACTTGCTCGACCAGACTGTGTGGGGCTATACGCGCAGGTTCTCGAAGTATCTCCGACAGAGTTCTCTGCCCGGGAGTGCTTTCTCTGAGTGTCTCGAATAACTTGGTGAGTTGCCTGACCAGGGTGCGATAGTCGAAGCGTGAAATTATTTCGGTGTCATCAAGCAGGTCTTTGAAAGAGCCTGCAGCCGGGTTGTCGCTCAAGGCGTCGAGGAAGAAGAAGTCAGCAAGCAATTGCTGTCTTGTC
>SBFN01000103.1 GCA_006226895.1 Deltaproteobacteria bacterium
AAAAAAGAAAGGGACAGAAAATCAATTCCGTCCCTCTAAATTCTTACTCAACAACCTGATTCAACGATCTATTCTTCGATGACCGACATGGCACGGAATTTCTGATAACGCTGCTCGACCAATTCTTCCGGAGAAAGCTGCTTGAGTTCTGCCAGGTGTTTTTTCAGGTACTCCTTCACCGTTGCAGCGGCAGCGACATGATCGTTGTGTGCACCACCAAGAGGTTCGGGTATGACATCATCGATAATCACGCCGAGTGAATCAATATCCTTGGCCGTCAGTTTAAGCGCTTCAGCAGCCTCTGGACCACGAGCACCATCACTCCAGAGGATCGCGGCACAACCTTCCGGAGATATAACAGCATAAACCGAGTACTGCAGCATCTGGACCTTGTTGCCAACAGCAATCGCCAAGGCACCACCCGAGCCACCCTCGCCGGTCACGGTCACGATCACAGGAACAGTCAGTGCGGCCATCTCACGCAGGTTACGGGCAATGGCCTCGGCCTGACCACGCTCTTCTGCACCAATGCCCGGGAAAGCCCCCGGGGTGTCGACAAAAGTAAAAATCGGCAGACCAAACTGCTCCGCCATCTGCATAACGCGCAAGGCCTTTCGATATCCTTCCGGATTCGGCATGCCAAAATTCCGGTAAACCTTCTCCTTGGTATCGCGCCCTTTCTGATGACCGATGATCGCGCAGGGCTCGCCATCAAGACGGGCAAAACCACAAACCAACGCCGGATCATCGCGGAAATTGCGATCACCATGGACTTCAAACCAGTCGGTAAAGATGTGTTGGATGTAATCAAGCGTGTAAGGACGGACCTGATGACGGGCCAGTTGGGTGCGCTGCCAGCGGGTTAAATTGGAAAAAATTTCATCGCGTAACTTGGCAGACTTTTTCTCCAGCTTCTTGATATCAGAAGAGAAGTCAACGTTGTCGGTGGTATAATCACGCAGTTCACGAATCTTCTGATCGAGTTCGACAAGGGGTTTTTCAAAATCTAAAAAAAACTGCATCAGCAGGCTCCTGTGATCTTCATAGACCAGTTCAAATGGTCAAGCTTCATTGTAACTGTTCTGCAGGTTAAATGGTCCAACCTATTCAAAGGTTACGACATTATAACCGAACAATTTCTCGACGTCATCCATCATTTCATCACTTGGCTGGATACGCAACTCTTCGGGCAATGATATCACGGTTTCACTGCGATTCGGCACGACCAGGTGAATAAGCGCATCGCACTCGCCACGGTAACGGGTGACGATCTCTTTCAACGAACGCAACTGGCGCTCGTCGAGGCCGGGCGTCGTCAAACGGAAGTGCACGCGTCTGGTCATGCGCGCCTGAACCTCTTTGAGCGGCACGACTTCGTTGACCAGAAGTTTACAGGCATCTTCGCCGACATCCAGAGAACCTTTGACCAGCAGCGCCTCTTCACTGTTGAGAAGTTCGGAGTACTGAGTATAAGTCTCCGGAAAGGCCACCAACTCCACAAAGCCATTCAAATCTTCCAAGGTGACAAATGCCATGCGATCACCTTTACGGGTGTTCAACAATTTGATCCCGGTCACGATACCACAGACACTCACCTCTTCCTTGTCGGTACGATCCATCAGACCGGAAGTATCACAGGTACTGAAACGCTTGATCGCGTCGCTGTGGCGCGCCAGTGGATGGCCGGTAATGTAGAAACCTATCGCTTCCTTTTCATTGGCCAGAAGCACATTCTCCGGCCATTCATCCAACTCTGGAAGCTTGCCATAGGCGTGGCCACTCTGGGTAACGATCTGGTCAGTGCCAAACAACGATTCCTGGCCGGACTCTTTTTCACGCTGAATCTTCTGCCCGGACTCCATGGCCTCTTCCACCGCGGCCATGAATTGTGAGCGATGTTTCTGTAGCGAATCAAAGGCTCCGCATTTGACCAGCGCTTCGACAACCCGTTTGTTGACCCTGCGCAGGTCGACGCGCTCGCAAAAATCATGCAGAGACTCGAACGATAGGCCCTCCTCGCGTGCTTCAACAATCGCCTCGACAGCACCGCCGCCAACACCTTTGACCGCGCCCAGGCCAAAACGGATATCTTTATCGTGCACGGTGAAATCACAACAGGAGGCATTGACATCGGGTGGTAGAATTGCAATCTCCATATTGCGAATCTCGTTGATGTTTTTAATGACTTTCTCGGTATTTTCCATGTCCTCGGTGAGCAAGGCGGCCATAAACTCTACCGGGTAGTGAGCTTTTAGGTATGCGGTCTGGTAGGCAATATAGGCGTAGGCCGCCGAGTGAGACTTATTAAAGCCATACTCGGCAAACTTTTCCATCTGGTCGAAGACTTTTTCGGCCTTCTTGGTGTCCAGCTTGTTCTCTTTGGCGCCGTCGAGGAAAAGTTTTTTCTGCTTGGCCATTTCCTCGGCCTTCTTCTTACCCATAGCGCGCCGCAACAGGTCTGCGCCACCGAGGCTGTAGTTACCAAGGACCTGGGCAATTTGCATGACCTGCTCCTGGTAAACAATAACCCCGTAAGTGTCCTTGAGGAGCGGCTCAAGCTGGGGGAAGTCGTAGCCAAAGGTCTCGACACCATGCTTACGCTTGATGAATGAGTCGACCATCCCAGAACCGAGCGGGCCCGGGCGGTACAGGGCGACCATTGCGATCAAATCTTCAAAGCAGGAGGGCTTGAGCTTGATCAGGTATTCTTTCATCCCCGAAGACTCAAGCTGAAAAACACCGGTCGTCTCGCCGCGACTGAGGAGTTGAAAGGAGGCCTCGTCATCATTGGGGATCAGGTTGAGGTCAAATTCCGGATTTTTACCCTCGCGGATCAGACGAACAGCGTTGTCGATAACAGTCAGGGTCTTCAGTCCAAGGAAGTCGAACTTGACCAGACCGATCTGTTCGACATACCCCATATCAAACTGGGTCACCTGACCTTGCGATTTGGGGTCGACATAGAGCGGCAGGTATTCAGTCAAAGGTTTGGGAGTCACTACGACGCCGGCAGCATGGGTGGATGCGTGGCGCGTCAGGCCTTCGAGAGAGAGTGCGACGTCGAAGAGTTTCTTGACCCGGCCGTCTTTCTCGATCAGCTCCCGCAGACGCGGCTCCTGTTTCTGTGCATCCTTGAGGGTGACCTTCTTGCCGGTCGGGTTGGGAATCAACTTGGCAATCGTGTCGACCTCACCGTAAGGCATCCCCATGCCGCGACCAACATCGCGGATAACGGCGCGGGCCAGCATTGACCCGAAGGTGATGATCTGGGCAACGTTCTCCCGGCCGTATTTGTCCCGCACGTAGTTGATAACATCCTCGCGACCGTTGATACAGAAGTCGACGTCGATATCAGGCATGGAGATACGTTCAGGGTTGAGGAAACGTTCAAAAAGCAGATGATACGGGATGGGATCGATATCGGTTATTCTCAGGGCAAAAGCAACCAGACTGCCGGCAGCACTACCGCGACCCGGGCCAACCGGGATATCATGGTCTTTAGCCCAGTTGATAAAATCAGCGACAATCAGGAAGTAATCGGGGAAGCCCATCTGGTTGATGATTCCCAGCTCTTCCTTGAGACGTTCCTTGTAGGTTGCGACCTCATCATCGGAAAATTCGGGCCGCAGCTTGCGAATCTCGTCGAAGCGCTCTTCCAGACCAGCGTAGGAATCCTTTTCAAGGGCCGCGCTCGGTGTTTGTCCTTCTCCCAGCGACAAGGCCGGGAAGTGATAGTTATCGCCGCTGATATCAAGCTCGAGATTGCAGCGTTCGGCAATCTCTATCGTGTTACTGATCGCTTCAGGGACGTGTTTAAAAAGCTCGGCCATCTCATCGGGAGTCTTGACATAAAACTCCTCGTTGGCAAAACGCATCCGGTTCGGATCGTCCATCGTCTTGCCGGTCTGGATGCAGAGCAGAACTTCGTGGGCAAAGGCATCCTCTCGGGTCAGGTAATGGCAGTCATTGGTCGCGACCAGAGGCAAACCGAGATCCTTGCCAAGTTCAATCAAGCCCTTATTGGCGACCTCCTGCTCCGGAAGATAGTTCTCCTGCAACTCGAGATAGAGCCGGTTGTTGTCGAAGACCCTGGACATCTCTTCAGCTCGCTGACGCGCATGATCCATACGGCCACGGGTGATCAGGCTGGGGATTTCTCCGCCAAGGCAGGCAGTGAGGGCAATCAAGCCCTCGTTATTTTCCTTGAGAAGGTTCCAGTCGATACGCGGCTTGTAATAGAAGCCATCCTGGTAAGCCGTTGAAACCATGTGGCATAGGTTGCGGTAGCCTTTACGGTTTTTGCAGAGCAGAATAAAGTGACCGGAGGCGTCACTTGAAGAGGCCGCACCGCTCTTCTCATGGCGCGATCCTGAGGCAACATAAACCTCACAGCCGATAATAGGCTTGACGCCGGCAGCACGAGCCTTGGAGTAAAACTCCAGGGCACCAAACATGTTACCATGATCGGTAACGGCCATTGCGGGCATGCGATATTCACTGGCCCGATTCACCAGATCGCCAACGCGAATGGCACCGTCGAGCAGGCTGTACTGGGTATGGCAATGAAGGTGGACAAAGTTGGCGTGCTGCATGAGTGGCATAACCTAGAGGTCAGAATTAAAAGAAACTGAGGGCTGACTGATTCGGAATTTGGCACAAAAACAGATGTGACAAGAAGGCATTAGAATACAGAATTCTGGTCTTTGATGGAATGTTAAAATGACGATTTTGGCGATCTGGAATCGATTTCCCGCAGGTTGAAACCCGGAGGGCCTCGACCGACCGGTTCGACGTTTTCAGTTCAGACACTTACAAACGTGGAGCTTCTGAAGCTCTCAAATAAGACTTACGTTAGAGGACCTCTACATCAAAGTGGCTCAACATATTAACCAGTAAGATCAAAGGCAAGCCAATCAGACTTGTATAGTCATTACCAGCCATCTGATCCATCAGAGCGATCCCCAGACCTTCTATTTTGAAAGAACCAGCGCAATCGATCGGGTTCTCCTTGGTCACATAGTGCTTAATCTGCTCTTCAGTTAACTTACGCATGGAAACAGTGAAGGTATCAAATTCCATCAAGCTGTCGCCGCTGGCACTGTCAAAGACTGCCAGGCCGGTATAGAAAGTGTGCTTGCGACCCTGCATTTCCATCAGCTGCTCTATCGCCTTTTCGGCTGTTCCGGGTTTGCCGAGGACACGATGCCGGGCATCCACAAAGACCTGGTCAGAACCAATGATCAGGGCATCATCATACTTTGCGGCAATACTTTTCGCCTTCTGCAAGGCCTGGTGTTTAACCAGCAACTCTGCCGAAACACTCGCGTCCATCTTTTCTTTGTAGAGAGGAGCGGCAACATGAAAGTTGAGTTCCAGTTGACGCATCAACTGCAGGCGATAGGGACTGGTTGAAGCAAGGACTAAGGTGCGCATGAATACCTTCCAGGAAAAGTGTGTTGCACCCTTTTACCCCATCCAGTCATCGTAATGCAATCATCAGATGCAGCGATTCCATAGCGGTACAGACTCGGCAACACCGCTTTCCAGGCAAGGTAAAGAGTGACTATGGGGCTGACTCGGGCGAGTTTGAAAGACGGGCATCTCACGAACCGAATCAAGCAGAGCCCTTTCCAGAACCTCAGCACTGCACCGACCCATAAATTCATTGAAACCGGATCCGCCAAGCCAGGCATCTGCAAAGGTCACACAATCAATGCTGCCGATTTCAACGAGAACTTCACCTTCGTACGATCCATCGCCGAGTGTGCCACAGAAGCGCATGCCGCGCCCCTGTCGTTCTGCTGCATGGATATCAAAATAAATGGCGCTGCCGTTTTCCTGTGTCGTACCTATGTAGATCATATGATCCTCCCTGTTGGGTTTGATTTTATCTTAACAGAGCGAACGACAGAATATGTCACAAGGTGATTTGATGCTTGATTTAGAGGTGTCATGACGAGAAGGGATTAACGCAATGGTGTGAGGAGAATCAGGGCAAGACGCAAAGGGAAAGCTTGTAAGAATGAATCGAAAAACGTGGAACGAGAAAAAAACGACCTCACTCACGCCCGTTCTCTATCCTCTCTTGAGACGTTAGAGAGTGCAGAGTAAGAGATAAACGATATAAATATCCCATGAGCAGTCTTTCTCGGCGCTCTCCGCGTCTCTGCGTGAGGCCGATTTTGATTTTTTTTGTTGTTCGTGTTTGTCCACGTCAAGGAAATGAAAGGAACCAATCAGAGCCTAACTTGAGTAAAGTGAATAACCAAATTGATTTATAGGTTTCCCCCTTTGCGTCTTGCCTGGGTTCTCTTCGCGCCTTTGCGTTACGCTTTTAATGCAGTGTCATCACCGAA
>SBFN01000264.1 GCA_006226895.1 Deltaproteobacteria bacterium
TTTTTATCGGTTGCATATGTCCCCCCTATCCGACTTTGAGCTGGTCGCCATCAAGCTCGACGACTAGATTTTCAAGTGGTCTAGGTGGCGGACCGCCAAGGACCTGACCATCGGCAGAGAAGCGACCTCCATGACAAGGGCAGAGGAACTCTCCAGCCTGATCCTGCCAGGCAACAACGCAACCGAGATGGGTGCAAACAGCCGACAAGGCAACAAAACTGCCCGGAGTCGGTTGCAGGAGAACGGCCGGCTTGCCGCGATAGTCGAAGAAATGAGCTTTTCCCGCCGCGATCTCACTACGCGGAACAACAACCTGATCGCTGCCGCTACCACTGGCGACAGGCGAAAGGAAACGGAAAATGGGCCAAGCTGACGCAGCGCCGATCAGGACACCGAGACCACCGAGCATAGTAAAGAGAAATTTGCGCCGTTGTGGTGGCGAGACATGAGTAGACATGCAGACTCCTTGAACAAAGTTTGTGTGAGTGACAACCCTTTGGATGATCGCGGACAAAACGGGTCAAGTATAGACCACATAACAGCTCTTTCAACCTGTAAACGATAAAATGTAGCAGTCTCTGTAAAACTTATTTATTAATCGTTGCATATACGGGAATACGGAGTTCGTTCTTGGGGACGCCGACAACAGGCACCAGGATATACCCGCTGAAACGTTGCTGACCAGGCTTGGGGGTCAGCTTTAAATCGATCGTCACTTCAGCGCCGCTGACAAAATCAACTTCCGGCATCTTGGCCACAAGTTCCGCTGCGGTAGCATGCGGCTTACCAAGAGTCAGAGTTTCTTTACCCTGGTTACGCAACACAACCTTGGTGGTCACGGGATTTTCTGCGTCCACCCTGCCAAAGTTTATCTGTGCAGGTTCGACGGCGACAATTTCGAGAACATTGCCTTTAATGTGGAACTGCAGAGTTGGCCGAACAGGATCGTTGCTATAGAGATAAATGGTTTTGGAAACGCTCCCACGGAAGCGGGCACTGTCGAAGTTGGCCTTCAGCTCTCCTTTGCCCCCGGGAGGAATATTTTTCTCGGAAACCAGAACCGCGGTACAACCGCAGGAGCTGCGGACGCGATCAATAACCAGAGGATCTTCCCCCTGGTTGGTAAATTCAAAGACATGAGGGACTTTATCGCCCTGATAGATCTCACCAAAATTAAAAGTCGGCGCTTCAACTTGCAAATCCGGAGCGGCAAAGGCGAAAGGCGTAAACAGACACACAGAGATAAGGCTGACAAGAACAACAATGGTACGCATTAAACTTCTCCTGACATAAGATACAGAAACTGCTTAAGGCGGCAGCTAATACATTTTGAGAATTATCAACAGAGCCATAATCTGATGCAGATTATAACATAGGATTTTGCACCTGACGTAATGGAACTTCATTAGCCTAAAAAATTGACACAAATCAGCCGCTTTGCTATAGAATAGCCGATCATGACAACCTCTAACAATCCCCAAATAAAGCTATCAATGACGCCCCTTTTTTCTGCGGATGATATTGCTGCACGAATCAAGGCCCTCGCCTCTGAGATAGATCGAGATTATCAAGGCAAAGAAATCTTGATGATCGCTGTCCTGAAAGGCTCTTTTCTCTTTATCGCCGACCTGATCCGAGCTGTTGAAACGCCATCAGTCATCGATTTTGTACGCCTTGCCAGTTATGGCTCTGCGACCCAGTCTTCAGGCATCATAGAGCTCCGCAAAGATCTTGAGATGTCGATCAAAAACAAACATGTTCTGGTTGTAGAAGATATTGTCGACAGCGGCCTGACCCTTGAGTCACTTCGTGAAATGTTGCTCAACCGACAACCGGCCAGTTTGAAAATTTGCACCCTGATTGATAAGCAGGCCCAGCGGGTTACCGAGGTACCGGTCGACTACGTCGGTTTCTCCATGGATGACGGCTTTATCGTCGGCTATGGTCTGGACCTTGACGAAAAATATCGAGATCTGCCCGACATTCGTGTTGTTGAGGGCACCTGAAATATAGAGGGAGAAACTGAATGATTGTTCAGTGTGAAGCATGCCAAACCCGGTTTCGTTTAGCTGATGAGAAGGTCAAGGCTGGCGGCACCAAAGTCCGCTGCTCCAAGTGCAAGGAGGTCTTCACTGTAATGCCTCCAGAACCGGAGCCTGTTGAAGAAACGGTTGACTACGGTTCATTCAACATGGAGAAAGTCGCTGGCGAGGCTCATGCGGGGGAGACACCGACCACCGAAGAGCCCCCCCCTGAAACGTCTGCAACTGAGGACTCGGCGCCACCGAAAGAATCTGCTCAGGAAGAAAGCAGTGATCTCGACTTCAGCGGTCTTGAGTCTGAAATGGGTGACACCGTCCCAAGTGACGCGTTGGCAGACGAGTTCTCCTTTGGTGACACGAGTCAGCTTCAGGACACAGAAAAAGAAGCAAGGGAAGGCACCGCGGAAGAGGATTCCCCGGCCAGCGAAGAGCCACAGGCAGAGAACGCCTTGGACGAATCGACTGACTTCGGCGACGCTTTCAGTGAAACTGATGAGCCCGATGGAGCAATGGAGTTTGAATTCAACGAGGAGCCGGAGGCATCAGAATCAGCGTCCAGCGATGAGTTCAACGTTTCAGCGGATGAGTCCTCGGGCGTTGACGAAATTGATTTTTCCAAGGGAGAAGACGCAGATTCATCAGCACTATCCTTCGATGACACGACAGAAGACACTGACGCACAGGAGACTCCAGACGATTTTTCCTTCGATGACGATTCTGGCGACGACGCCTTTGCCTTTGGTGACGCAAAGGAAGAGTCGTCAACTCCGGCAAGCGAGGAGACAACTGAACCTGACGAGTTTTCTTTTGGCGACGAAGACCCGTTCGCTGACGATTCCTCTTCTGAGTGGGAAGAGAAGACGGCCAGTGATGACACCTCCTTCGACTTTGAAGAGCCCCAGTTTGACAGTAATGAGGCAACGGCAGAAAGTCCCGCGGCACAGTCCGGCAGTGACGATCTGCAATTCGGCGAGATAGATTTTGCCAGCGACACTCCCGAGGAAGAAGCCCCGGGCTTTGACTCTGATGATGACTTCTCCAGCGCGTCGATGGAACAGCAAGAGGAACCGGAGACTTTCAGCCCGAACCAGGAGAGTTCCAGGCTACCTGCAGACGACTATGGCGATGAAGAGCCACTGCCAGCACCACCGCCACCCAAGAAGAGCTCTCTCTCGCGTATTCTGGTTCTGTTGGTTCTTCTGCTCGTTATTCTGGGTGGAGCGGCAGGCTTCCTCTTTATCCAGGAAGGTGCAATCAACCTGAACACCGTCGGCCGGTATCTGCCTTTCCTGCAGGAATATATTGGCGAAGCTCCAGTCAGCTCACCAGGAGACAGGATCGGCATCAACGTTTCCGGAAGTTCCTACGTGAACGGCGAAGCAGGACAGATGCTGGTCATTCAAGGTGCAGCCGTCAACAATCACCCGGCAACACGCTCGGCGATTACGATCAAGGGTGTCCTTCTCGATGCTCAAGGTCAAACGCTCTTACAGCAGACTGTTTTCTGCGGCAACAAGCTTGATGACACGGCTCTTAAGACCATGTCATTTGCAGCCATCGAAGAAGCGATGAACAACCAGTTCGGCGACGGCCTTTCCAACATGAACGTTGCCGCCGGAGCGTCGATCCCCTTCACCATCGTCTTCCGAAACCTACCTGACGGCCTTGCAAACATCAACGTCGAGGTGGTTGACTCCAAACCGGGCGCTGGCTGATCCGGACTACATCTCTACAAAAACAGAAGGCCGCCCCTAAATCGGGGGCGGCCTTCTGCTTACTCGTATTACAGAGGTGCTTAGGGAGCTTCGATTGCGGCAACAGGACAGCTGTCAACACAAGCACCACAGTCCGTGCAAGTTGCTGCGTCAATTACATGCACGTCACCCTGCTCACTGATGGCGTCAACCGGGCAGGTGTCTACGCAAGCGGCGCAATTGATACACTCGTCATTAATTGTGTAAGCCATGGAATATTCCTCCTCTTCGATAGATTTATGTTTCAGAAACTTTTGGGAGTTTACCGCAAGAAAATGATTCTGTCCAGAGCAAACAGTCACCAGTTCTTCCTTAAAAAACTTGCAATTTAGCAATCCTTACATTACCCTCTCATAACATGTTTTACACCTGTAACCCTCTATAAAAGCTGGCTTTAAAAAAATTTAAGCGCGACTAAAAAAACACTTATAAAACAGCATTTTGTTTTCTCGCCCTAAAAAATGTATACATTAAAGAGGAGGAACAACTTATGGATATCCTGGCACTTAACTGCGGCAGCTCATCTGTCAAATACCAACTCTACGACTGGGAGAAGAAAGAAGTCATTGCCAAAGGCATGGTCGAACGCGTCACGATCGGTGACTCCTACATCATTCACGAAGTCCCTGGCCGGGAGACCTATCGTGAAGAGTACGAGTGTCCCGACCACAAGGTCGCAATTCACCTGATCATCAAAATCCTGACCGACAAGGAATACGGCGTCCTTGAAGAAATAACCCAGATATCAGCAGTGGGTCACCGTGTTGTTCATGGTGGAGAGAAGTTTACCTGTTCGGTAACAATAGACGATGCCGTTCTGGAGACCATTAAAGCAGTTCAGCACCTCGCTCCTCTGCATAATCCTCCCAACATCTCTGGTATCGAAGCGGCCCAGTCGGTTCTTCCTGACGTTCCGCATATTGCGATCTTCGACACGGCCTTCCATCAGACCATGCCCGAGCCAGCCTACACCTATCCTCTGCCCTATGAATGGTACGAGAAATATGGTGTTCGTCGTTACGGCTTTCATGGCACCAGCCATCTCTATGTGTCCAAACGTGCCGCCGTCATGCTTGGTAAAGACCCAAAAGATTGCAATATTATCACCATGCATATCGGCAATGGCGTCTCCCATTCTGCCATTAAAAATGGCGTCTCTGTAGACACATCGATGGGTCTTACCCCTCTTGAAGGTGCTGTCATGGGAACCCGTTGTGGCGATATTGACCCTGCGATCCCGGCCTTCATCATGGAGCAGGAAGGCTTTACCCCCATGGAGATCGACAGCGTTTTGAACAAAAAGTCTGGCATCCTGGGAATCACCGGCAAGTACACTGACCGCCGTGATGTCATCGAAGGCGCCGAAGAAGGCGACAAGCTCTGCAAACTCGCCCTAGAGGTCGAAGCTTATCGCCTGAAAAAATACATCGGCTCCTACGCTGCAGCGATCGGTGGCATTGATGCTGTGGTTTTCACGGCCGGCGTCGGTGAAATGGGTACCCTGATTCGCGAGAAAGCGGTTGAAGGCCTCGAGTTCATGGGCATCATTCTCGACAAAGAGAAGAATCGCAATACCATGACCCGTAAAGCAGAGAGCGTGATCACCACTCCCGATTCACCGGTCAAAGTCTTTGTCATCCCGACTGACGAGGAGCTGGTTTTCACTGAGGACGTTGTTGCAATCCTTGAAGGGACTTACACGGATCATATGAACTTCAAGTACAGCTTTGCTTCCTCGGATTTCCAACGTAAGTAAAAGCTAAGTTCTCATCTTTTCAGATAAATTAAAGGCCAGGAATTATCCTGGCCTTTGCTTTTTTCTTAGCACAATCGACAGAACCCTTTCATTACATCATTCAGAATCCTGGCAATAGGCCCCCAAAGTACTCTCGATATGCTCAGCAGACATCTCGTCCATCTCGAAACCACTCTTTCGAAGAAAATCCAGGCCTTTCTTGATCGCCTTTTGCAAAGAGTCTTCATCCTTGGGCCTCTTCGCCGGAACACAGACCAAGGTGTGTTTATTCTGCTTCAGCCGATAGAGCAGATAAAGCTTCTTCTGCTTTCCCTGCTTCAGAACGACCATAAAGGCCATACAGTATTGTGAGGGATAACCCTCAATAGTCATCTGGACATTAAAGACGGTTTCCCATGCCTTGAAGACCTGACCTGTTGAGCGACAGGGCAAACCCTGAAGATCCCAGTCCGGGCGGAAGAAGGCACCTTTCTTGGGCGCCGGGCGCACTTCATGAGGTAAGGGCTTGGAGGGCTTTGAGACCTTTTCATTCTCAACCGGGCCAGCAGTCTCATCGACACCCTGCCCTTTCCCCAGAGTCGAGGCTTCTGCCAGGGTAGCTTCCTGTTCAGCAAGCTTCTTTTCAACCGATGCCAGCTCTTTAGCCAAAGTCTTCTTAATGAGGGTCTCACCCTTCAGTTGATCCTCTAGAGATCGTAGCCGTTCTTCCAGCTCCTGAACCCTGTCAACGCCCTGCAATGCGGAAGCACCCCCGGAGCTCAATGCCAAACCCCTGGCTTCTGCCTCACGGACCATTTTTTCAAGGGAGTCAATGATCTTATGAGCCTCCTGAAGTTCATTACCTAAAGCCTGCCTCGCGGTTTTTTCCTGGTCGAAGCGAAGAGTCAACGCCTTCATCTCCTGATCAAGTGCTGTCGAGGCTTCAGGCTCAACCCCTTCCGGTATCGACCTTAATTCTTCAATAGCAGCTTCAGCCTGCTGCAGAGACTGTTCCAGCTCGGAGATACGACGATCATCCTCTGAAGCTCTATTCTCCAGACGCTTGCGGAAACTACGTTCCTGATCAAGCTCTTCGCGAAGGCTCTCGTTCATCTTGACCAGCTCGGCGTGCCGTTCTTCCGCTTCCTGCAGATCGTCATACTCGGCAGCCTTGGCCTGATTCAAGCTCTTTGCCTCTTCGAGACTCTTCTTTAAAGCATCATGCTTTTCAAGGGCCAAAGAGAGCTCTTCTTTCAAACTCTCATTTTCCAGCCCCAAATCGGCATGGAGATCTTCCATCTCCTGGAGTTCGGCCTGCTTGGCGGCGCTGGCCTGCCCAAGGTCCTCAGCATCCTCAAGACTCTTATGCAAAGCCTCCTGCTTTTCAACAGCAATCGCCAGTTCGTCTTTGAGATTGTCCTTGAGAGCGATCGTCTCGTTAAGCTGTTCCTCTGCCTGGTCCAATTGCAACTGCAGCTCGTCGGAGCGTTTAACGGCTTCACTGAAACCATCAGCCCTCTGCTCGGCGACCTTGAGTTCTTCTTCAAGAGCCTTGATCCGGAGTTCCGCGTCTCTGCAGCTCGCATCAAGCTGATTCGCTTCAGACTGCTGTTCTCCGAGTTGGGCAACGGCCTCATCCCGAAGGCCTTCGGACTCGTCAAGCTCTTTCTGCAAAGCGACAATCTGCTCATTGGCCGATTGGACATCATCAATAAACTGCTTTTGGTTTTTCTGTTCCTCGGCCAGGGCTTCGCGCGCAGAAGTCAAATCGGCATCAAGAGACTTGATACGATCATTCAATGCAGCAACCTTACGTTTCTGTTTTAATACATCAGCAGACTGGGTATCGACATCAACCAGGAGCTCCTCGAGTTCCTGAATGCGTTTTTCTGCTGCAGTCGTAATGGCCTCGCTGATTTCTTTTTGTGAGCGTTCCGCCTCAGCCGCGCTTTCTGCTTCTTCCAGCCGTGCCGTGAGATCTTTAATCTGGGCCAGAAGTGCCGTCTTGTCATCATCGGCAGCTTCTTGCGGAGAGAATAAATCCACAAGAAGCTCTCGGAGCGCAGCAGACCGATCCTGGAGGCGCTTTTCGGTACTCAGCTTGAGGGCAGCTTTTTTTCCCTGCGGACTTTCGGGTTTTTCGTCACAGGTTGCCTGAAGATCGGCAAGCTTTCGTTGGTGTTCTGTTCGTTGCCGTTGTGCTTCGGCAGGAGAGGCAATTCCTGGAACATCGCGCAGAACAACCTCAAGCATGGCAGGGCTGAGCTTCAGATTGACGTCCTCAAGCTGGAAGCCAAGCTCTAGAAGGGCCTCCTGCCCGTATTTCCACAAGGCTTTTTTATCCGTACCGGTGACGGTAAAAACCAGGGCTTTTTTCAGGCTTTTGGCATAGAAGGCGACGCGACAGCGCTGTTCATCCTTATCCAGATAATCGCAAAGAGAGGCCTGCAATTCATACTTGTTCTGCCCATCGCTGCCAAAGGAGACGGCAAAGGGTGAGCGACAAAGTCTTTGAATCTCATTTGTTTCAGCTTCGATGAAACCTTCATGTTCGTAAAGAAGCATTATTCCCCCCGGGAAACAGGTGCGATTCACTCTTCACAAAATGCTACATTTTAAGGGTTGATAGCAAGCCATCAACCCTTAAGATAAAACGAGACATTAATAATTTTTAGTGCCCTGAACAGGTAAAACTAGCCCTGGGCCTGTACTGCTGTGATCGCCGAGACCGAGACGATATCATCGACAGAGCAACCACGTGAAAGATCATTCACTGGTTTGGCCAGGCCTTGAACTATCGGGCCCACCGCTTCAGCACCGGCAACACGCTCGACCAGCTTATAAGCGATATTGCCGGCATCAAGTGTTGGAAAAATCAGGGTGTTGGCCTTACCGGCAACAGCTGAACCGGGAGCTTTTTTCTCACCGACCTTGGGCAGCAACGCTGCGTCTGCCTGCAGCTCACCGTCAATCTGCAGATCAGGGGCCAGCTGCTTGGCGATTTCAAGAGCCTCAAGAACCTTGTCACAATCTTCATGGCTGGCGCTCCCCTTGGTGGAGAAAGAGAGCATGGCAACACGGGCATCAACACCGAGGAAGCTTTTGCAACTGCTCGCGGTGGAGATAGCAATCTCTGCCAGGGCCTGGGCGTTGGGGTTCGGATTTACCGCGCAGTCAGCGAAACACAAGACACCGTTCTCGCCGAAATCAGGGTTCTTGGTTACCATCAGGAAGACGGAGGAGACTGTCTTCATACCCGGAGCGGTTCCAATGACCTGAAAGGCTGCACGAAGAACATCACCAGTGGTGTTGTAGGCACCTGCGACCATTCCACCGGCATCATCTTTACGGACCATCATGGCAGCGAAGAAGAGGTTGTCTTCTCCGGTCAGGGTTTCACGTGCCTGTTCTGCCGTCAGCCCCTTTTTCTCACGCAGTTTAACCAGCTCAGCGACATAATCCTCAAGCTGAGCGGCATTCTTCGGATCAATCAATTCCACGCCCGCCAAAGAAACACCAAGTTCACCAGCTTTTGCTTCAAGAACAGCGACGTCTCCAAGCAAAACGACTTTAGCCAAACCATCCTTGGTGATCAGCTCTGCAGCCTGAATCATACGATCATCATAACTTTCCGGGAGGACAACAGTCTGGAGACTCGTGCGGGCCTTAGCTTTGATCTGGTCTACGAGATGCATAATCTGCTCCTTTAAGTAGATATAATGGTTTTATTAAAGATGAAAAATATACCGGATGGCTTCAGAGGCGTCAACTTCTTTCCCTGACAGAACGATATGAGAAGCGGCTCATTCCGTGGTGGCAGAAAACCGTGCAAATGTACTATAATGTGGCGTTTATTTACTGAGGGAAGATGACGTCCGAACAAAGACAAAACCGAATCATTACCGGGTTCATACTGCTTTCTCTGTTGCTGCATCTGCTTTTGCTGCTGCTGCCCAAAGACAAGTTGTTCCCGGAAGAGGTCCCATTGGAGCCGGTCTATGTCGAGGTACGTCCACCCCAGCAACAGGAACGGGAACTCGATCTGCCGATTCGCAAGGAGCTGGAGAAACCTCGCGAGAAACCGGCCAAACGTTTGGCAGAGAAGGATCAGGTCGTCGAAAAAGAGATGGCTCCCGAAGGAAAGGACGTGGAGGACCGCGAAAAAATTGTCCGTTCGCCGAAACCCGCCCCGAAGGCTCCGCCCAAAGAACAAGTCAAGCCGCGCAAAGAAGTCGTTGAGCAAAAAACCGAACCTGATCTTGAGTTACCATTCACGCCGGATGGCTGGAGACAGAAGCCCGAGAAAAAGCAGCCCCGGGAAGTTCCCGACCTGCAAACCCTTACACAGATTTCTCCTGCCGCCCTTTCTAAAATTGAAAGTGACTGGCGGCGCAAATACCGTGCTGATGTCGCGCGAGGCGACACCGTATGGATGGACAGTCAACAGGACTTGCTCCACTCCTTCATGCGGAGGTTCCGGACCAACATTTACAATGTCTGGAACTACCCGGGCTCTGCGGTCCAGAGACGCCAGCAAGGAACCTGCCTGCTGCGCATCACCATAGATCGTCGGGGGAACATCAGCAATGTGGAACTGCTCGAGAGCTCCGGGTATCGGATTCTGGACAATGAAGCGATAACCGCCGTCCGCGAGGGCGCCACCTACGGTCCCTTGCCAAGAGCCTACCCACATGAAGAGCTGAAGATCATGGCCTTCTTCGATTACCGCCTCAGCGGCAGTGCCAGCAGGTCCTCCCGTCGCCGACCCGGGGCGATATACTAAAGCACCGGGCAGAGAGACTGCTTTCATTTTATAGGCTGCGCCTCGATTTAATTATCAATTTATGAGCAAAGAAAGTGAGGCGTCTGCCGGGCTCAACAGGCGTCACTGCAAAAAGTGGCAAGACACGGTCATCACAGGATTCTCCAGGTTTACAAAACCTGGCAGATTTGCAAGCCAACAACTGGAAAGGGCCGGTCTTCATCAGACCGGCCCTTTCATTGCTAGATTGCATTCATCACTCTTCAATCACGTCGTCTCTTGCCAACGCAACTTCGGTTTGCGCGCAGCTGTCGTCTCATCTAAACGTCTCACCCTTGAGCGCACCGGCGCCTGGAGGAGCAGATCAGGATTATCGCGAGCTTCACCAGCTATGGCGATCATGGCATCACAGAATTCATCAAGCACCTCCTGACTCTCCGTCTCGGTCGGCTCAATCATGATTGCGCCCTTCACCACCAGGGGAAAGTAGATGGTCGGTGGATGATAACCATAGTCAATAAGACGCTTTGCGACATCCAGGGTATGACAGCCCCCTTCCAGGTCTCTGTCTGAAAAAATAACTTCATGCAGGGACCGGGTTGTATACGGGAGGTCATAAACACCCTCCAGTCTGGCGCGCACATAGTTGGCGTTAAGAACCGCCATCTCGCTGGCGTGCTTCAAGCCTTCGCCGCCCAAGCTGCGGATATAGGCATAAGCACGCGCCATAACGCCAACATTGCCATGAAACGCCAGCATACGACCAACGGAATCGGCCTTGGGCGTTTCAACCTGATACGTCTCGCCATCGAACTCGACACCCGGACCAGGCAGATAAGGGATGAGTTCCGCGGTCACACCGACCGGGCCGGCTCCGGGACCACCTCCACCGTGCGGCGTTGAGAAGGTCTTATGCAGATTGAAGTGCATCACGTCAATCCCCATATCACCGGGGCGGGCAATGCCCATCAAGGCATTGAGGTTGGCACCGTCACAATAAACCAGACCACCGCGTTCGTGGACCAGCTTGCAGATCTCCTCGATGTTGGTTTCAAAAAGACCGAGAGTGTTCGGGTTGGTGACCATCAAAGCAGCCACACTGTCATCCATGTGCGCCTCAACTTCTTCCAGGGTGAGCACCCCTTCGGAAGCTATCGGCACAACATCATAGCCGGTCAATGATGCGGTCGCCGGGTTGGTGCCATGAGCCGTATCAGGGATCAGGACCTTGCTGCGTTTGCTGCCGCGGGCTTCGTGCCAGGCACGGATCACCAGCATACCCGCCAGCTCGCCTTGAGCACCTGCAGCCGGCTGCAATGTCACCTTGGCAAAACCGGAGACTTCCGCCAGATCAACCTGCAAACGATACATCAGCTCCAGAGTTCCCTGGGCCAGGTGCGAGGGCGTAGCGGGATGGATACCGGCCAGACCCGGAATGCGGGCAACAGCCTCGTTGACCTTGGGATTGTACTTCATGGTGCAGCTGCCCAAAGGGTAGAAGCCTGAATCAACGCCATAGTTCCAGGTCGACAGTCGGGTAAAATGACGAACGACATCAACCTCGGAAAGCTCAGGGAAGCCGTCAATTTCCTCACGGCAGAGTTCGCTCGCCAGTTCAGCCGCAGGCACATCGAGTTTAGGCAGGCTGTAACCTTTACGGCCCGGGTCAGAATGTTCAAAAAGCAGCTTTTCGTTGAGGACAAGTCCACTGGTACCTACGATTGTCATGCTGTACCTCCCTGCAGTGCGGCGACCAGCGCGTCAATCTCTGCACGCTGATTCTGCTCTGTTACGCAGACCAGGAAACAATCCGCCATTTCAGGGTAATCTTCAGCAAGAGGAATACCACCCAGAATTCCCGCCCCCTCAAGTCGCGAAAGGACCTCTGCGACCGGTGCTTCGGAGCGGACAACAAACTCGTTGAACGCCGGGCCATCAAAGACCAGGCTGAAGCCTTTTAT
>SBFN01000254.1 GCA_006226895.1 Deltaproteobacteria bacterium
CTGGTCGCTCGGATTCATGGCCAGGCCAAGCCATTGACCAGAGACAGCCTGGCGAGAACCATCATCGCCCATCCGATCTGCGCCAGCCTGACCATGCCCAGGATTCTCTGGCAGGCGGCCAAACTTCATTGGCAGAGGAGGCTCCCCGTGTTTCACAAACCGGTTCCCGATAACGTCATGACCGTACGACCCGTACCGGCGACCTTGATCGATCGGATCGGGTTTAAAATGGTCACGGGATTTTTGTCACGCTTGCCGCAGGGAGAAATAAAACTGAAGACTCCTGATGGTTTGCATTATCACTTCGGTGAAGCAGGGGCCTCTCCATCGATACAGTTGTCGGTCAAGGAGTTCCAGTTCTTCCGTCGCGTCATGTTCTCCGGCGACATCGGTTTCGGTGAAGCCTTCACCGATGGCGACTGGACAGTCTCCGACCTGCCGGGGCTGTTGACGCTGCTCGCCGAGAACGAAGACGTCATGGATGACCGCAGTATCATGTCGTCCCTCATGGGTCGACTGGTCAACTACCTCCGGCACCTGCAGCGACCCAACACAATCAGAGGCAGCGCCCGCAACATCAAGGAACACTACGACCTGAGCAACGAGTTCTTCGCCACCTTCCTCGACCAGACCATGACCTATTCGTGCGCGCGGTTTACAAACGGGGAAGAAACTTTGGAACAAGCACAGCGAAACAAACTTCAGTCAATCATTGCCAAGACCGGGATCAGGGCAGACGATCATGTTCTGGAAATCGGCTGTGGCTGGGGAAGCTTTGCTATCGAAGCCGTGGAACAGACCGGCTGCCGTGTCACGGGGATTACCGTTTCCAGAGAGCAGCTCGAATTTGCCCGCCAGCGCGTTTTGGACGCGGGCCTTGAGGAGCGCATTGATCTTAAGTTCTGCGATTACCGCCATATCGAAGGGCAATATTCCAAAATCGTCTCGATCGAGATGCTCGAAGCAGTCGGCCACGCCGGATTGCAACCCTTTTTTGCGGCCTGTGACAAAGCCCTGCAACCTGGCGGACGCGCCATGATCCAGGTCATTACCATTCCGGATCGCAAATATAACGCTTATCGTTACAGCTCCGACTGGATCCGCAAACATATCTTCCCCGGTGGACATGTGCCCTCTGTTGGTGCACTCACAAAAGCCATGGCGAATGGATCAACCCTGCATCTGGACCACCTCGAACAGCACGGACATGATTACGCGGAGACTCTCGATCGCTGGCGCCAGACCTTGCTTGACCGGCAACAGGAAGTCCTTGAGCTTGGTTATGACGAGGCCTTTCTGCGTAAATGGGAATACTATTTTGCCTACTGCCAGGCTGGCTTTGCGGCCAACATCATCGACCTGGCACAAATGGTTTTGAGCAAACCGGAGCACTCCTGAAGGACGGCCTGATGTGCTTGCCACCTCTTGCAACCAAACTACTCAATGTCACCATCTACCAGGCCGGCTGGTTCTGTTGCGTACTCGGCGCAGGCTGGGGCTTTCCGATCTCCGGCGCGCTGATTGCCCTGTTGCTTGCCGGTTTGCATCTGCTGTTGGCCGTATCCCGAAAAAACGAGGCGTTATTGATGCTCGCAGCCTGCCTGCTCGGAATCCTGGTTGACTCCCTGCAGCAAGGGCTCGGCTTGTTTACCTTCACACGCGATCCCGCCTGGCCATTGTGGCTGCCTCTCTGGGTGTTTGTGATCTGGGCGCAGTTCGCCACGCTCTTCCACTACGCTTTGCACTGGCTGTCAGGGCGCTACTTGCTTGCGGCAATATTCGGCCTGGTTGGCGGGCCACTCGCTTATTGGGCAGGCATCAGAATGGGCGCCGCCACTTTCGGTGACAACCCGATCCTCACGGTCGTCACCCTGGCCGTGGTTTGGGCTCTGGTCACGCCGTTGCTCTGTCGGTTGAGTGCTTTAATCGATAAGGAAGAGGGTCGTTATCGCCTGGGCAGAAAGCCATAACGCTTAGTTGAGCCAGCGACCGATCCGGTAGCTGATCGAAGCGACCAGGCTGCAGAGGACAACACCCCAGGCGATGTCGATAAAAACGATCTTGATCGGCCAATCCTTGAGCGTGGCAAGGTTGGTCAGGTCATAGGTCGCATAGGTAAAGAAACCGAACAGGGCCCCCCAGAGAAGTGCTTTGAACAAAGACTGATCGGCCAAGGCCGGCCTGACCGCAAACAGGATGATGCCCGCGATGTAGATAAAGTAGAAAGCAAAGGCTGCCGGCCAGTTGACATCGGCGCTGAGCAGGTGACCAAGGTTCTTCTGGTAAAGACCTTTGGCAATCACACCCAGCCAAAGCAAGTCTATGGCAAAAAAAACCGGAACCGTTAACAGGTAGAGCTTCAGGTAGAACCAGGTATTCATAAAGAACTCCCACTAAAAAGGCTTGCACCGGTGCAGTACAACTCATGCGGCTTTAGATAGATCCGCGTCCTTCACAGAAACCTCAGAGGCGTGAACATCAGGGGAGCTCTATCTGTGGGCTGTCGCTTCCAATCAGCTTTAGAGCCTTTTCAATTTTAAAATAGACCAGAAATTTTGGCCCCTTGGCTTTATCTTCTTCAGGAGTCAGGCTGCGTCTGGTCAGCGTCCCGATCAACTCGGCATCCTGATCCTCCCGTTCTTTCTTAAGAAACAGGCGAAGGCCTTTGTAGCCGCGCTCTGCTTCGATAAAAAGATATACAGCATATGGGTTTTCCTGCAGATTGTGATGGGTCAACCGGTCGCGCATTATAAACGCGATGGTTCCATCATCCATGAGGTGTGGTCGCGCGTAGATCGCCGAATCGACTTTGCCGCCGCTATCAGCAGTGGACATAACGCCAACACCACTTGCATTCTCGAGGTATTCTTTCAATTGCATGATTGTTCTCCTGGCGTTTTCCGGGTTTCTTTAAGAGTAACCGAAAAGAGCTAAGGTACAATCCACAGAACCTCCACAAACTACCTGAGACTAAAAACACGAAAGGCCCCAGCACCGATTAAGTGCTGAGGCCCTTGATTTTATAATTCTTCGCAGCTGGTTTAAACTCACGACCTTCTGAGTCATAAGACCTCGGTCGCTGAGCCAGCCCTCTAATAGGGCCACTTCGCCTGTCCACCTTCCAGAATCTTTAAGCGCGACTCGGCAACACCTTGCTCTTTCAGATAATCATAAGCTCTTTTTGCTCCACCACCGCCACGGGGACAGACAATCGTAATCGGCGCACTCTTTTCTTTCGCTTGCACAATAAAGGTCTGCAACTTCTCTTTATCAGTGTCGGACTTGACCGGGTAAGCAAAGGTTGCAACCGCCCCCGGGATATGGTGCTCATCAAACTCTCCTTCGACCTGAATATCGAGCAACAGCCCTTGAGCATTATTATCGATTTTGTCCTTCAAATCAGCGGCGCTGATATATTGGTAGCTACTGGCCCATACAGGCACGGAAAGCATCAAAGTTGCTATGAGCAGGGCAATAAGTTTTTTCATTGGAAGGTTCCTTTCAGCCAAAAAGTCTCTTGATCGTTGAAGGTGAAATCGTCTTATAACCGACGTGATTTTCCACTATTGACAAGGGATATGCAAACCTATAATTTCGATAATATAAATGCTTGGTATTTATATTATAAATAGGAGAGTTTTGTGAATTTACGCCAGATAGAGCTATTCGTTGCCATTGCTGAAGCAGGAAGTTTTTCACGTGGCGCAGACAGAGTCTCCTTGACCCAGTCTACGGCCAGTCAACATATGGCAACCCTGGAAGATGAAATGGGAACGGGATTATTCGATCGCGTGGGGCGGGGTGTGCTCTTGACCTCCGGCGGCGAAAAGTTTCTTCTGCATGCACGCCGCATCCTTTCTGAACGTGACGCCTTGCTACAGTCTATGATCGACTTCCGTGGGCTTGGGAGCACGCTCTTAAAAATCGGGGCCAGTAATATTCCTGCAAACTACCTGATCCCTCCCATGCTAGTGTCCCTGAAGGAAAATTTTCCAGGCATCACCCTCAACATGATTACTGGTGACACACATGACATCGTTGCTCGCCTGGAGCAGACAGAAATTGAACTCGCTGTTGTTGGTAATCGCTTGACCTCAAAAAAAGTAGAGTTTGTTCCACTTACGACCGACTCCCTGGTACTCATCGTTGGACCGAAGCACCGATGGAGAAACAAAGATTTTATTTCTTTGCACGATCTCCTGTCCGAGCCAATCGTGATTCGAGAAGAAGGTTCTGGCAGCGGCCAGACGTTTGACAATGTCTTGCGCCTGATGGGTCAGAACCCTGCTGATCTCAAGGTGGCGGCACGCCTTGGCAATAATGAAGCTGTTTTGCAGGCCGTTGCCAGCGGGTTTGGTTGTGCTTTCGTCTCTGAATTGTCAGTCAAATACAATCTGGCATCAGGTGCACTTTACAAGGTTGAGGTTAAAGACCTGGCAGTCGACCGACAGATTTGGATAGCAAAGTTAAAGGCACGATCAGACTCGCCAGCAGCACTCGCCTTTAAAGAGGCGCTGGTATCACATTACCAACGCTGAGTCCTGATATTTGGTAAAATCAGATTAAAAGGCCGACGGCTACAATGGCCCTTGTCTCT
>SBFN01000116.1 GCA_006226895.1 Deltaproteobacteria bacterium
GTGGTTGAAGGGAGGACCCCGGTCGGCATTCTTTCGGTCAGAGATTTACGGGACATCATAGCGACCGCTGGCGAGGATCTCAGCTCACATCGCGTTCGTGACATCATGCATGTCGGAGTTGTGACTGTTCGCCATCAAGCCTATGTGTTTGAAGCCATCTTCAAAATGGCTAAAAACAATATTCATCGCCTGGCGGTTGTTAATGAAGATCAGAAACTGGTTGGCGTGATCAACGCGACCGACCTGCTCAGCATGCAAACGCACAGCCCCCTCTATCTGACTCAGGAAATGGAAGCGGCAGAATCCCTTGACGACCTTCACGAAATCAACGGCCGCATACTCGACATGGTGACAAAGGCGATGAGCGCCGGAGCTGACACCAGAAGCCTGGTACACCTGATCGCCCATTTCAACGATGGCTTTACACAGCGCATCATTTCTCTCATGGAGAGCCAGGAGGGCATCACCCTGCCTGCGAAAGCAGCCTACCTTGCACTCGGCAGTGAGGGCCGCGGCGAACAGACCCTCCGCACCGACCAGGACAGCGCCATGGTCTACGCCGACGATATTTCAGATCAGGACCTGGAGCTTTGCGCCCGCTTCGCCTCAAGACTGGTCGATGCTCTGGAATTTGTCGGCATTCCCCGCTGCCCGGGCAACACCATGGCCAGCAACCCGCAGTGGCGTCACAGCCTCAGTGAATGGCAAGAGCTCATCGAACAATGGATCTCCGTACCCAAGGGAGAACATATGGTCAACTTCGGTATGTTCCAGGATTTTCGAACGATTCACGGAGATGTGTCCCTGGAGAAGGCGTTACACAATTTCATCCACGAGACCACCCAGGCAAACATGATCTTCTTTCCGCACGTCGCCAAAAACATTGTCCGCTTCCCCGCGCCACTGGGGATGTTCGGGCGAATCAAGGTCGATCGAAAAGGCAAGAGCAGGGGCAAGGTTGATTTGAAGAAAGCCGGCATTTTTGCCATTACCGAAGGAGCCAGCCTACTGGCACTGGAAAACAATATCGACGAGGGAACCACCTGGGACAAGCTTGAAAAATTGGGACAAGCAGGAATCCTGTCCCAAAAATGCAGCGAAACAATCAGCGAGGCGTTTTCTCAACTGGTTCACTTTCGGCTAAAAAGACAGTTGAGCGATCTCGCTGCCGGCAATCCGCCCAGCAACGCCATTGACCCCCAAAGGCTCCCGGAGAGAGAACAGGGGCAACTCCGGGAAGCTCTACGTGGGGTCAACCGCCTGATGCGAATTATTCGAGATCGTTACCACCTCGATTCGATCTCCCGCTAACGAAAACCTAATACAAAACGGGCAGACCGACCATACAGCCGACCTGCCCGTCAAACGAAAATATTCAGATAACGTTACTTGCTGGAAGGGTCAAAGAACCATATCTTTTGCTTCTTCCGCCAGCCCTTCTCCCACATACAACTCTCGTAGCTCACCCTCTCCTGATTCTTCTCGATCCCCTGAGAAGGGCCACCTGTCTGCCCCTGACAGACTTTGTCATCAGCATAAAACTCCGCTTGCCGCTTTGTCGAGACGCACAACCCATCACAAAAAGCACCATCAAACCAATCACAATCCAACGCATCATAAGCTCAGACTCCCAATAGGATAAAAACACCAGACATAAGGAACACCAAAGTCATTACCAATTTCAGCAAATTATAACAGCCTCATCAATAATTAAAAGAAGCTTAATCGACCTTGGCCTGTAAAAAAATCTTGACCTGAAATCAGCAATTCTTTAAATTAACCAATGTTTATTTTATAAATCTAACCAAAAGGAGAAAGACATGAAAAAACTGATCATTGCCATCATGCTGGTCGCGTTCGCCTTCACCGTAGCTTACGCTGCTGACATGGTCCTATGAGAACAAAAAAGGGACGGTTACATTTGACCACAAAACGCATGGCGAAAAGATGGATTGCACGTCCTGTCACGAAGGCACCCCGGCCAAAATCGAGATCGACAAGAAGGCTGCCCACGGTGACTCTTGCAAAGGTTGCCACAAAGAAAAAGGCGGTCCTACCAAGTGCAACGATTGCCACAAGAAATAAGGCCCACCTAAAGAAACACTCAAAAGCCTCCCGCCACGGGAGGCTTTTTTATTTTTCAAAACCGCCTCATCTATCTGACAACACTGGATCAAACACTTTATTAGTCATGAATTGCAGGTCGTTTACATTGTGCTATAATCGCGGTTCAGCAATTAATTTCGATGCAGCTCCTGAGTTCTGATTTTTACAACGGGTCCAGCCACCACATCCAAGCCGAGGAGGAAGCAATGTCCCTGAAAGGCTCACAGACCGAAAAAAACATCCTGACTGCGTTCTGCGGCGAAAGTCAGGCACGTAACCGCTACACCTACTTTGCCTCACAAGCCAAAAAAGAGGGCTACGTGCAGATCTCGAAAATCTTTGAAGAGACCGCCAACCATGAACGAGAGCACGCCAAGCGATTGTTCAAAATGTTAGAGGGCGGTGAAGTCGAAATAGCCGCCATGCCGGCGTCATCGGCACAACTGCCGAGAACCTAACCGAAGCGGCCGGTGGAGAAAACTACGAACACACCACAATGTACCCTGAGTTTGCTGCAAAAGCTCGAGAAGAAGGCTTCCCGGAAATCGCCAAGGTATTCATGTCAATTGCCGTAGCAGAGAAATACCACGAGGAGCGCTATCTGAAACTTTTAAGCAATCTCAAAGAAAATCAGGTCTTCATTCGAGAGAGCCAAGAAGTCTGGCGTTGTCAGAATTGTGGATACACCCACGAAGGTGATGCTGCCCCCGACCTCTGCCCCGCCTGCAATCACGGTCGGGCTCATTTTGAGATAAAGCCCGTAAATTACTAGACCCCAAGGAGTGAGAACATGCCCCAAATCAATGAAGTCTACAAGTGTGAACTGTGCGGCAACATCGTTGAACTCGTGCACGGTGGTCCAGGCGCCCTGACCTGCTGTAACCAGAAGATGACTCTCATGACCGAGAACACAACAGATGCCGCTCAAGAGAAGCATGTCCCCGTCATCGAAATTTCCGCAGACAGCATTACCGTGAAGGTTGGCAGCGTTGCACACCCCATGCTGGACGAACACTCAATCGAGTGGATCGAACTGATCGCCGACGGCAAGGTTTACCGCCAGAACCTGAACCCGGGAGAAGCCCCCGAAGCGACCTTCCCGGTTATCGCCGAAAAAGTAACCGCACGAGAATACTGTAATCTGCATGGCCTCTGGTCAGCAAAGAGCTAACAGCTCGACAAAGGCCCTCGCCATCCAGGT
>SBFN01000173.1 GCA_006226895.1 Deltaproteobacteria bacterium
CTGCTTACGGGCTTGTCGAGGAGCCCTTCAAGGCGCTCTCGAAGCATGCCGGCAACCTGTTGCTGGGTCTTTTCTTCACGCAGCCAGTGCGAGAGCTCCTCCCCGGCTTTGTCGATGAACTCTGGAATTCGGTTGTAGATCTTTTCCAGGTCGACGAAACCGCTCAAGAGGCCGGCGAGACCGCCGAGAGAATCGAGAAAGGTGTCGATCCCCTGACGGGCACGTTCCACCAAGCGCTCTCGGAAATCGGGATCGTAGAGCATGCCACCGAAACGCTCCAGCAGAGGCGGCACTTCTTTTTCGATCTGTTGGAGGAGGACCTCGATCAGATCCTTTGGCAGGAAGTCGCGCAGTGAACGCTCGCTCTGTAGCAGCCGTTCGAGGCGGTCTTCGACAAAGCGCTCAACCGCCCCGGCTGTTGCATCCGAGTGCAGGATCGTGGTCACGCGCGTGTCGAGGTGACTCTGCAGTTTCTGGTAACGTTCCGGGGTCAGGAAACTTTCCAGGTCGCGGGCCAAAAGGGTATCGCCTTTTTCCTGAATGAACTCCCGCACCTGTGCTTCGAAGGCATCGCTTGCCAGGTAGTCGGTAATCGCTCCAACCGCTTTGACCCGCAGCGTCGAAACCAGCTCACGGAAACGGCGGTGGTAACTTTCCGGCACAAGGGTGTCGAGGGAGCCCAGCTCGCGAGAAAGAAAGGTCTGGAGCTTGTCATTGACAGCGCTCTTCAGTTCACGCCGAAAGGCGGGTTTTTCAAGCGTCAGGCGAACATCATCGGCGGTCAGGAGATGGGCGCCGACCATTTCACCCATGCGCTGCGCAAGCTCACCGCGCTTGGACGGAATAATCCCCGGGGTCAGTGGCAGACGCACGCCGAAAAGATGCCATGGTCGCAAGGGACGAAAGAGCATGCGAATGGCGATGTAGTTGGTCACATAGCCGATCAGCGCGCCGAGCAGCGGCGGCACCAGCCAGGGCAACCAGAAAATAGCTTCTAACATACTTATCTCTCTATCGATGTCATCACAAGCTTTACCGGCGCTTGGCTTTCAGCTAAGATTCCGGTCTTTACTTTAAGGAGTTGTTCTCATGACTGATCATATAATTCGTGTCTTGACTCTCGATGGCGCCATCCGCGTCAGCGTCGCCTCAACCACCGCCCTGGTCGAGGAAGTCCGTCGTCGGCAGCAGACTGATCCGACCGCCAGCGTCGCTATCGGTCGCCTGGCTACGGCTGCGGCCTTGATGGGCAGCCTTCTCAAGGGCCAGCAACGGGTCGGCCTGACGGTCGAAGGCAACGGGCCTTTGCAAAGGTTGCAGGCTGAGACCAATGCTCATGGTCAGGTACGGGCAACCCTCAAGGCGGCATCGGCAGGCCTGCCGCCACGTGACGGGCGCTTCGATGTCGCCGGAGCGATTGGCCACGCCGGGTTTCTGCACGTCGTCAAGGATCTAGATCTGAAAGAGCCTTACCGCGGCACGGTGCAACTGGTCAGCAGTGAAATCGCAGAAGATCTGGCATACTATTTCACCACTTCGGAGCAGACACCGTCAAGTGTCGCCCTGGGTGTTGAACTGGGACAGCGTGCTGAAGTGGTCGCGGCCGGAGGGTTCCTGCTGCAACTCATGCCCGAAGCTGATGACAGCATGGCCGACCGTCTCAGCGAACGACTCGCCAAGATGTCGCCTACCACGACTATGCTCAGCCAGGGGCTGACACCTGAGGCGATCGCAGCATGCATCCTTGAGGACTTCCCTTATCAACTCCTCGGCAGCACGGAACTGTCATTTTCCTGCAGCTGCAACCAGCGGCAAACCCTCAACCTGCTGCGCAGCCTCGGCGCCGAAGAACTGGGCCGATTGATCGAGGAAGATGGCGGAACCTCTGTGACTTGCGCATACTGCAAAGAAGTCTACACCGTAAAAGGTGACACCTTACAGGAAATCAGGGCGAGTCTTTGAGTTCATCCAGGCGCAATTGGTGTTGCCGAGAACCGCTCTGCCATTGCCAGCCAGAGGTATCGATCCCCTTGCGCAGGAAATATCGCTGCAAAAGCTCCTGCCGCTTGCTGCCGAGAGCTTGCGCGTCAAAACCGGTTCCGCTCTCGCTACCTACGGAGAACTTCCAGCTATTTTGCGGCCTGCTGATCAGCCAGTCGGCGAGAACGTCAAGGCAGGCAAGGCCTTCCATTTTCGGCAGGACAGCACCTCTACGATAAAGACTAGGTGACTTATAAACCACCTTCAGGGCATCACCCACATAACGCTGCCTGACTTCGGCACATGGCAGGTCGTGTGCCGAGATCTCCGGAAGGGTTGAAGCAAAAGCCGCTCCTGCAGGAATACCCTGCTGCTGCCCAGGAACAAAGATCGATAAAAATCCGGAAGAGATGATGATCAGCATACAGCGCCGAAGATTCACGTCATTATCCTCATTGGTTAGTAAGCGCCCCGTTCGCCTGTTGAAAGGCCGGGTGCTCTCTTAGTTCTTCAAGCAAAAGTGCGGCCAGCCACCCGGTCAGCACACCGGCAAACGGCAAAGAGGGTAAACAACATAAAGAACGGCAGAATTTGCCAGACTGCCGCATGCTGCACGACCAGTAAACGAGCCGCCAGAAGCTGCCCCAGGGCATGGCCTCCCGCCCCGATTGCTGATATCCCGATCGGGCCCAAACGCCGCCCGGCGGCACGGTACGCAATAATCATAGCAGATGTTGCGAAGATGGTGCCGACTAAAGCCAGCCAGAAACCCGGTCCGAAAATCCTGCCAAGCAAAAGCGCCCCGATACCGACCCGCGCCAGGCTGACACTCCATGCAGCGCGACCATCGAAGAGATAAAGCGCCAGCAGAGTCATGACATTGGCCAGCCCGAGACGCAGCCAGGGCACGGGTGTTGGCAGCAGACTCTCAAAAGCGTGAAGGCAGACGGCGATGGCAATAAAGAGACCCAGAAAAACCTGACGCCGAGACCGGCTCAAAGCTTGGGCATCAACGGCTGAGCAGGTCATAAGACATCTCCTCGCCAGAAGGGCCGTTGATGTGTACCAGAATACGGTTCGGCACGCAGGCCAACAGGTCCGCCGTATGTTTTGCCGCACCCATGCTGACACAAATTTTACGTGGACAAGGAGATTCTACAATCCGGGCGCCCTGTTCATCAATGACAAGCTTTGTTTGCCCCAAGGGACCGTCTATGCCAAAAGTGCGAGGTTGGTCAAGTGGAGCAGTAAAACAGAGTTCGTCGCCGCAGGTTACCAAAACGCGAGAGCCTTCTGGCATAGCCACTATCGAGACGATCCCGGCCAGGGAAAGCATCAGCAGAATGAGGACGACCAGCCAGTCGCCCCCGGTCATGAAGTTCCAGGGTGCTTTCATGGCACAACCTGGTAGCTTACCCAGCCGACACTGACATGTCGGCTGCCATCAGCTGCGATCACCAGCCCTTCTGCCTGCGGGAATTGTTCCAGAAGCGTCAAACCCGCCTTCGGGCCGAGCACAAACACTGCCGTTGCCAGAGCATCGCCGAGGGCGACGCTGTCGGTGACAATGGTGACGCTCTGACATTGTCTGGCGGGCATGCCGGTCTGCGGATCGAAGATATGGTGGTATCGTACGCCATCTTTTTCGAAATAGCGCTCATAGTCTCCCGAAGTGACCACGGCCCGATTGCTGATCTGGACCGTTTCAAGGACATCCTTCTCGTCGCGGGGATGCTGGATGCCGATGCGCCAGGCACGCTCCGGGCGTTGGCCGAGCAGGTACATATCGCCGCCGGCATTGACTGCGGCATTGGCCACGCCATGCTGCTTGAGGATCGCTATGGCTCGATCGACGGCATAGCCTTTTGCAATACCGCCGAGGTCAAGTTGCAGTTGTGGGCTTGCTTTGCGAAGCTGCTGTCCATCCAGGGAAAGGGCCTTCGGCCCGATTCCGGAGAGGGCTGCAGAAAGTTCTGCAGCGTTGGGAAGGGTTGGTGCCTCTTTATCGAAGTCCCAGAGAGCCTTGAGTTTGCCTAGCGTCATATCGAAGGCGCCGCCACTCTTCTGTGAGATCGCCAGCCCCAAAGTAAGCACTTCCGCAGTTGACAGGGAGACTTCACCGCCGTTTGTACTCTGTGACAGTCGTGATACCTCGCTGTCCGCGTTGTATCTGCTGAGCAGCTTGTCGAGACGCTCCATTTCCGCAAAAGCGGCCTCAACGGCAGCCTCGAGGGCCTCGTTGCTCTGCCCCGCGGCCATAATCTCGACGACCGTACCCATTATGATGCGGCTGCGTCGGACCTCTTCGCCGTCAGGTTGCAGGCGCCACCAGGTGAGTGTCAGCACGACCAGCAGGAAGCCGATAATCAGGGGGCGATTCCAGGGCAATCTCAGTCCTCGCAAATCTCGCCGATCAGGTCGTATTCGGAAGAGTCCGTGATTTCCAGGTTGACGATATCACCGACATCAGCTTGTCCGGAAGTGATGTAGACCTGACCGTCGACGTCGGGAGCCTGACGAACGCTACGGCCACGCAGCAGCAGTTCGGTCTCTTCGCTGTAGCCCTCGACCAGCACCGGCTCGATCCGCCCCTTGAGTGCGAGGTTCTTCTGTAACGCAACCCGCGATTGAGCTTTCATAAGCTTCTTGTAACGTGACAGTTTGGTACGGGCAGGAACCTGACCGACAAGTTTCGCGGCCGAGGTGCCCTCCTCGCGCGAATATTGAAACACGCCGAGACGTTCAAAGTGCCCCTCTTCAACAAAAGCGAGGAGTTTGCGAAACTGCGCGTCGGTCTCTCCGGGGAAACCGACGATCAATGAAGTCCGCAGGGTGATGTCGGGGATACGGCTACGGATGCGTTCGAGCAGTTGACGAATGCCGGCCTCGTCGATGCGGCGGTTCATGGCGGCGAGAATCTGATCATCGATATGCTGAATCGGCAGATCGATGTAGTTGCAGATCTTCTCCTCGGCGGCCATCATGTCGAGCAGTTCGTCGGTGATGCCATCCGGATAAGCGTAGAGCAGGCGCAGCCAGACCAGACCTTCGATCTTGACCAACTCACGGAGCAGAGTCGTCAATTCATGTCCACTACCGCGCTCTGCGCCAAAAGCGGTGACGTCCTGGGCGATCAGGTTGATTTCCTTGACGCCGCTTTCTACCAGGCGTTTGACTTCTTCAACCACCGACGGGATGGTACGTGAACGCAGGGTGCCGCGAATACTCGGGATAACGCAGTAGGAGCAATGGTTGGCGCAGCCCTCGGCGATCTTGACGTAGGCCGAGTAGAAAGGTGATGACGTCACCCTTGGCGTGGTGTGGTCGTAGAGGTAGTCGGGTAAGCCGATCTCCTGCTGCTGCTCACCTTGCAGGTGGCTGTCAAGCAGTTCGAGGATGCGCGGTGCGTCAGCGGTGCCCATGAAAAAATCAACCTCCGGCAGCTCTTTGGCGAGATCGTCCTGATGGCGCTGCGGCAAACAGCCACTGACGATCAGCAGCTTGCAGCGCCCGCTTTTCTTCTGGTCCGCCACTTCGAGGATGGTTTCCACCGACTCTTCCTGGGCGTCACGGATGAAGGCGCAGGTGTTGACGACGATAATGTCCGCCTGGCTTTCATCTGTGACGATCTTGAATCGCTCGGCAGGCAGATGACCGAGCATGACTTCGGCATCGACCAGATTTTTTGGACAACCAAGACTGACCAGGCTGACGTTGTATTTGTTCAAGGGATTTCCTCCGCAGAGTTGTATCGAAACACATTTTTGCTGAAAATTCTTCCAATATTCGGGGAGTTATAACACAAAACCGCCCCGGGGCAAAAAACTTTCCTCCGGAGCGGCTGCTATCAAAATAGACCTTTTCAGGTGGACTCAGAAGCCCATCTCCTGACCGGTTGGTCGAACCACCTGTACGCCTGCCGGCTTTATGAAGTTGAATGACATCTCGGAGATACCGAAATTAACCCGCAGGTCGCTGAATTCAATCGTGGTGCTGTTGCCGTTCGGGTCGTAGACCGTAGTCGACAGGATCGGGAACCATGGCCCCCTCGCCCCGCCTCCATAAGCGAAGGGATCGTTGTTGAGGCCGCCTAGCATCCGTGAGGCTGGAGGTGTCGGTTCCGCTGGTGTGGGCTGAGAAGAGGGGATGGATGGAGCGTCCTGATCTTCATCCTGATCTGGATTCAGGTAGGCCTCGACGGCATAACGGTCAACCACGATAATCAGCTTGTTGATCAGCGAAGAGACACGCTTCGGCGTCAATTCGAGCACGTGATTGCCTTCGACATCATAATTTGGCACAGCCCAATGAATGGAAAAATCCCGGGAGAGGTTGCCCAATCCGGTGAGAAACGTCATCGGATCATTTTGCCGTGACCTGTTGACCAACTCGATGTCCGATTGAATCACCTGGTTGTTCTCCGGCAGATAGACCCACAGGGTCTTGGCATCGGAAACGATCTCCTGGGTGGTGGGTTGCTCGTACTGCCAACGAAATTTGACGCGCGGCACGGTGTCCGTACGCTGGTAATCAAAAGCGACTTCAACTTCTCCGCTGGCACGCTGCAGGCGGTCCAGCGAGGCAATTTTCGACTCCTGGAAGAAGTCGGCGGAGTAGTCGTAAATTCTCAGGTTCTTATCAGTCTTGGTCTGAAACGGTGTCTCCAGCGCACTGATGACATCGCCAAGCGATGCGGCCCAGGCGGGAGCAGCCAGGGTGGCCAGAAGAGCACCCAGGCACAAGGTGGGGATTAGGCTCCGGTTCATCATTACAGCCTCCTCAAAGAAAGGTCCTTAAATGGATACTTGGTCATCATCACGGGCACAGTAAACCATCATATTCCCAGTGGCAAGATCAAACTCAACGGTACGTCCCCGGTTGCCGCCGACCTCTTCGCCCACAATCGGGATTCCGAGCGAGGCGAGGGTCGATCTTGCGCTTCTGGCGTTTCGCGCGCCAATGCTCTTGATCAGGGTTTGATACGTGGTTTCGAACATGTTGGCGCCACCTGCGACTTTGGCGACCAGACGCTCTTGATTCGCGCCAGCTTGCACAAGCTCATCCACTATCTCAAGAATACCGGCATCAACATATTTACTCTCCGAGCCCAGGACGTTCTTCTCCGGCCGATTGGGCAGGAGCAGGTGTCCAAGCCCGCCGATCCTGGCTTCCGGGTCATAGAGTGCAACAGCAACACAGGAGCCAAGACCATACGCCTTGAGAACAGCTGGAGACTGATCGATCCGAACCTGGGCAATTGTGACCCGGGTGCTCATATGGACCCTCCGGCATCACTGAGAAAGATATTCAGGGTGGCCGGATCAGGGAGCAGGAAGAAATGCCCCTTAATGGCAAGATCCTGATCAGGTTCTCCGGCAAAGTCTGTTTCGACCATCATGGCGAAGTCACCGGATTGGCTCAAATCAATCAGAACATGGTCCACCACGGCACCGGCCATATCGTAGGCAAGTAGAGGCACCGAGGGGATCAGCGTCTTATTCAGCAGGTTGCCGAGAGCACTGAGATATGCCGAGGCCAGAATGTTGCCGACTTCTTTTAATGCTGAAACAGACACCTCGGTCATGATCAGCGCTTTTTCCTGATGACCAAGCAGGCTGCAGAGCAGGCGATGGGCACTCTCTTGTGGGAACAGCAGCATGATGCTGCCGCGAGCGTCGCCAAGAATCTGCAGAGTGATTCCGACCATCATCTTTTCGGCACCACCGAGATGCTCGGGGACCTGGCTGATTTCGATGATTGTAACATTCGGAACGGTCAGGTTTACGCGCTGTCCGATCATTTGCGAAAGAGCCGTGGCCGCATGGCCCATGCCGATATTACTGACTTCTTTCAAGGTGTCCAACTGGACGCTGTTCATTTCGCGAAAGGGCATTCATGCCTCCCCGATCATTCGTTGGTGAAAAGTTGACAACCCTCAAGCAGGGACGAAGGATCAACCACAAATACAATCTGTCCGTCGCCTTCGACGGTCGCACCGCTCAGGCCGGTCAGAAGGTTAAGCGGGAAGCCAAGGCTTTTGACAAAGGCTTCACGCTGACCGAGGAAGTGATCCACCTGCAAGCCGATGCGACGACCTTGCACTTCGGTCAGAATAACCCAGGTGGTTTCACCGGCGGCAACCTCGGGCAGCCCCAGAGCGCCACTGAGAGAATGGAGGCTGACAACCTCTTCATCGAGGTTGAAGACCCGTTTCTGACCGGAGCCCTGAATTTCGCTAGTCGGTACATCCAGAGTACGTTGCACCCGGGTGATGGGAATCGCCATCGGATAACCGGCACAGCTGACCAGCAGGATCTTGATGATGGAGATGGAGAGAGGCAGGCGCATCTGGAAGCGGGTCCCCTGGCCTGGCGCGGAAAAGGTTTCCAAAGTGCCACCGAGGTTGACGACTGCAGCCTTAACCACATCCATGCCGACACCTCGTCCGGAGGTTTCGGTAATCGCTTCTGCCGTCGAGAAGCCCGGCTGGCAGACCAGCATCAGGGCATCCCGATCACTTAAATTGTTCGCCTGGGGAGTCGTCATCAAACCAAGATCGACAGCTTTCTGACGTAACTGATCGGTGTCCATGCCCTTGCCGTCGTCGGCAACTTCAACCAGCACAAGGTCTTTTTCGCGACGGGCCGACACAGTCACAACCCCTTCCTGCTCTATGCCATGGTCAATCGCGTTGCGCACCAGGTGCACCAGCGGGTCGGTCAACTCCTCGAGGACCGCACGGTCGATACCGACTTCGGCGCCGGTTAGTTGCAGTGTGACTTTCTTGTCGCTTTTGTGGCTCAGGTCACGCACGATCCGCGGCAGGCGGCCGGTAATGCTTTCCAGCGGCATCAGGCGAGCCTGGAGGACGTGGTGATGCAGGTCGTCGAGCAGGCGGCCGGTCTGAGCGAGGGTCTGGTTCAGATCGTCCCAGTCGCGGCTGCTGGTCGCCGTGTTGAGCATATGACGGTGGGTAATCAGTTCTCCGGTCAGGTTGACAAACTGATCGAGCAGATCGGTTCGCACTCTGATGGTGCGTACATCCTCATCGCGGTTGCGGCGTTCATCCTTGCGGCGATCATCGATGAAACGGACCGTGACGACACCACTGATCTTCAACAAGGCTTCTTCGATATGGCCTTTGCTTAATGTGGTGCGCAACCAGGCCCGAATCTGCTGACAAGGTCCTCCACTGCGCAAAGCCTCCATGTCCGGCTGACTCGTCATCAGTTCGCCAAACTTCTCCAGCTCGCGTAAAATCAGGAGGCCCCGGGCGGCGGCGGCCGGTGTGTCCTCGGCCAGACCAACCAAAACCTGATATGCCTCGGGTTCTTCAGGGAGGGGCTCTTCTTCGGGAGCAGTCTCGTCCTTATCTTGGCGGGGGGCTCCTGCGTCTCTCACAGGCGTTTCCCGCAGAAAGGCCTCGATCTCCCGTTCCGGCTGGTTGGACTGCAGGTCATCAAGCAGTCCGTCGAGGATATCTATTCCGCTCAGAAGGTAGTCAATTGCTGCAGAAGGGATTTGGCCGGAAGAGCGAAAGTCGTCCAGAATGTCTTCGAGATGGTGGGCAAGCCTGGCCGTGCGATCAAAACCCATGGTCGCAGCCATGCCCTTGATCGAGTGCGCCTCACGAAAGAGTGCGTCAATCGTCTCGCGGTTGTCCGGTTCCTTTTCCAGGATGACAACCAGCTTATTCAGGTTATTGATATGTTCCCGGGTTTCCGTTAAGAAAAGATCCCGGTAGTGGGACATGTCCATAGCTTGTCCGGAACTCCTGAAGCCAGCTTATCCGGTCACCCGATTGACGATCTCGAGGACCTTCTCTTCCTTGAACGGCTTGACGATAAAATCTTTTGCTCCGGATTCGACTGCTTCGAGAACCAGGGAGTCCTGACCAAGAGCACTGACCATGATTACGCAGGCACTCGCGTCCGAGGCCATAATCTCCTGTAACGCCTCGATACCGCTCTTTTTGGGCATGACAATATCCATGGTCACCAAATCCGGCTTAAGCTCCTGATAGATTTCGAGCGCTATTTCACCATTCTCCGCTTCTGCGACCACATCGTGTCCCGCTCTAACGAATATATCCTTCAACATATTGCGCATGAACAGCGCATCGTCGACAACCATCACCCGTAAGGCCATAAGCTCTTCCTATTCTTTATATCTATTTTCAAGTTGATTAATGACTTTGTTGGTGTCGAGCAGGTTGACCATCATGTCCTCAAGGTAGGCCACGCCACGAATGGCACTTTCGCCTGCTTCTGCAGGTGCCGGCTGCAACGAAGAAAGATCGAGCCGGGCGATGCGAACAACGCCACTGACTGACAGCACCATCGATTTTAATTCCGGAGTCAGAACCACATAGCGGTAATCACGCTCCTCTGCCGCGAAGCCGAGCAGTTTCGGCAGATCGATTACGGCAAGGATTTGGCCGTGAAAATTGATCGCTCCGTTAAGTACGCCCTCGGCGAGCGGGACATGGTGAAGGACGGGGTTCTCGATGATCTCCTGGACTCCATCGATTTCGAGCCCGTAGATCTCTTCGCCGAGAGTGAAAATCAGGGTCAGTTCCATACTTTCATTCCTGATCAACCTTAACCAGTTTAAACTTCTTGACGATCTGCAGCATCGCTTCGGACATGGTGGAAAGGTTCTTTGCCGATTCCGCCAGCTCTTCCATCGAGGCCGATTGTTCCTGGGTTGCGGCCGAGACCTGCTCCGTAGCAGCAGCATTGTCAGAGACAACCTTGTCGATTTCTTCGATGGCCTGGTTGATGCGCTCGGCGCTGGCAATCTGTTGGTCAGCCAGCTCGGAAATGCTGCTGGCTTTGGCATGCGTTCTTTCGGCATTTTCGGTAATTGCGGAAAAGGCCTCGTTGGTCCGGTCTACAGCCTCGCGACCGCTCTCCATCTCTTCGACAACCTGGGACATGGAGGCTTGAACCTGCTGACCTTCGGCACGAATGCCTTCGACCAGACTGCTGATTTCATCGGCAGAGAGGGTGGTCGAATCAGCCAGTTTGCGAATTTCTTCGGCGACGACGGCAAAACCACGCCCGTACTCTCCGGCCCGGGCCGCCTCGATTGTCGCGTTAAGCGCCAGCAGGTTGGTCTTCTGAGCCACCCCGTTAATCACTTCGACAAACTTGTTGATACGTTGCAGCTGGCTGATAAAAGTGAACATTTGCTGGCTGCTGCTTTCCGCTTCGGCCATAACCTGACGAATGCTGGAGAGGCTGGCTCCGGCAAGGCTGCTGCCATCCTTTGCTGTGTCCACCGTTTTATTGGCCGATTCGGCAACGGTCTTTGCCGCCGAGGCGACCAGATTGATCGACATGGCCACTTCCTTAAACAGGCGGTTCGATTCTTCAACCATTTCCGCCTGGGTCTCGGCGCCTTTGCTGATCTGGTCAACGGTGCCGGCGACTTCATGCGAAGACGCAGACATCTCCTGGGACGTTCCGGAGAGGTTCTGCGCCGAACCGGCGATTTTGAAGGCAATGTTACGGATGTCTCCGACCAGATTTCGGAGACTTTCCTGAATATGGTTCATGGAACTGGCAAGGTCGCTGGTCTCATCAGGGAAATTACCTTCCTTCAGGCGAATATCTTCTGACAGGTCTCCCTGGCTGATCCGGTCTCCCGCTGAAGTCAGCCTACGAATATTTGCCGTGAATACGCGGGAGAAGAGCGCCCCGATGATTAGACCAACAACCAGGGCACAAACGATAGTGAAGAACTGTTGGAACTCCGGGGCAATTTTCAGGTAGGGCACCGCCAGATTGACGATGACTCCCGAAACCACCACAACCAGGAAACCGATGATAAATTTATAACTGATTTCGACGCGCATGATTCCACTCCTTACCGGGCAGTGATCAGTGGAGACCGTGGCTTCTGACCCGGCCCTCTAAATGTCAGCAACTGTGACAGGGTCAGCCGTACGGCGAAAGACCCGTTCCACAGGAAATTCCGATTGATAGTAGCGGCGAATATCGCCGGTCATGGTTTCAGAACGGCCCAGGACCAGAACCCCATGTTCGGGCAGGGTCGCAGCAAAACGAGACAGGATTCGTTCCTGCTCCACGCGCGTAAAATAGATCATCACATTACGGCAGAGAATCAGGTCTGCCGGCGGATAATCACTTGCGGTCATGATGTTGTGCTGGCGAAACTCCACCTGGTCACGGATACGCTCAATAACCTGATAATGACCACTATCCCGGTAAAAATATTTATCGAGGACTTCTGGCGGCACCTCTTTCAGCCGCAACGCTTCAAAATTTCCACAGCGAGCCGCATCCAGAACCGGTTCGCTGACGTCGGTCGCCAGGATGTTGATCTTCAGGTCTCTGACATTCATGTCATCTATCAACAGGGCCAGAGAGTAAGGTTCTTCACCGGAAGCGCATCCGGCGCTCCAAAACGTCAACTCGGTCCGCCCTGTTGCTCGCGCCCGGCGGCAGAGGTCCGGAAGAATCTTCTGCTCGAGAATCCGGTAGGTGTCCGGATTACGAAAAAACTGGGAGACATGGATAGAGATGGTTGCCAGCAGGGTGTCAAGCTCGTCGCGATCCATCTCCAGGCGCTTCAGATACGAAGCAACGTCCGCAACTTTGCAGCTCCGCAGCCGTTTGGCAATGCGCCGGCGAATGCAGCGGTCCTTGTATTGGTCAAGATCAAACTGACGGCGCTCACGCAGGAGTAGCGTAATCGCCGCGAACTCGTCGTCGGTAAGATCGTCTCCCGTCCATATGTGAGCAGCTGGCTCGATCATATTACATCAAACATCTTCAAGTCCGACAAAAATGGTCATATCCCCTGACAAGGAGGGGCCGCACTTCCCCCGTCTTTCCCTTGAGTGAAAGCAGGCCGGAGCCCTTGCTGATGGAACCGATTGTGGTTACCGGCAACTGCATGGAGGCACAGAGCTCTCTTACTGAAGGCGCTTGATCCGGGTTTACGGTAAAGAGTAGCTCGTAATCTTCGCCACCGTAGAGTGCCAGCTCCAGCAAGGCAGGGGCTTTGCCAAGATGAGCCTGGAACTCCTCCGATAAAGGCAGTTCGGCCTCTTCGATAACTCCATCAACCTGAGATGCCTGCAGGATATGCTCCAAGTCCCCCGCCAGACCATCGGAAACGTCGATCATGGCGCTGGCAAAATGATTTTCGCCGAGCAGACGGCCCAACTCAACCTGGGCAACGGGTTGATGATGACGTTTCAATAAGGTTGCGGGTGCCTCCCTGTCCGCCTCGATCAATCGCAGGGCAAGGGCGCTGTCACCAAGGGTGCCGGAGACCATGATCAGGTCCCCCGGCTGCGCGCCATCACGACCGATCGCCTGATCTCTGGGGGAGCTGCCTTCAACGGTCACCGAAATCATCCATGGACCGGGGCTTCTGCAGGTATCTCCACCGACCAGGGAGACACCATATTTCACCGCTTCGTCGAGGACACCACGTAAAAAAGCATCGATGTCGCTGATCTCCGCCTCATCAGGACAGGCCAGCCCCAGGTAGAGATAGCGAGGGGTACCACCCATAGCTGCGATATCACTGAGATTTACGGCAACAGCCTTGTGGCCAAGAGCTTCACAGTCAGTCCAGTCATGACGAAAGTGAACGCCTTCGATCAACAGGTCCGTTGAAGTCAAAAGCTGATGCCCCTCCGGAAGGTTGAGTACTGCAGCATCGTCACCGATACCACGATGCACCCCTTCCCCCCTGCCGGCTTGCCCGCGAATGCGGTCGATCAGCTTAAATTCACCCAGCGCTTTCAGTTTCAAAGGTTTTCGTCCCTGCTTCTTGAACTTAAGAGAGTAAACAACGCATTGTCACGCGAGAGCTTTTATCTGTCAAGCAAACTCCCCTACGCCTTCCAGGTGAATTCACTTTGCTGCCACTTTTGTGAGTCGCGGTTATAGCGGCGCTCAAGAAAACTTTTCTGACCATCTGCGCCGACCATCAAAAGTGTCGAGCAGCGTGTACCGTAGCTTGGCATTCTTATAAAAATGGCCGAAAGAGCGCGCTCCCACTCAAGCGGGACAGAGGTGTCGGGGAGCTCGGAGTCCGGCGCTCGGGACGTGTTGGCCAGCAAAGCAAAGGCCTCATCGTAGTCGAAGAACGGCCTCTTCAGTAAATGTTCAAGGGCCTCTTTCCCGCGCACGACTTTTGGCCAGGGAGTGTCAAGCAGGTGATTGCTCAAGCCATAGATCCCCGGATCCAGTCGTTTGGTGCTGGCGTTGCGGTTGGTTGCGTACCAGAGCTCGCTGCCGTCTCCCAGTAACAGGTTAAAGCCGGCATACTCAGCTTTCGTCGACTGAATACCGTTCAAAAAATCTGCAGGCGCCAAATCCCCTTGAAGATAATCTCGCACCAGCCAACCCCTTGACCTGAGGTGAGGGTGCGCGTCTCTGACGCCTTCACGGATATTGGTTACCGTCGCCCAACGCTGATTTTTGACACCGAACCAGGCTCCCCCCGAGACAAGATCCCGGCCGGCGACCATTTCCGGAGATTCCTGCCAGTAGTCGGCAGCCTCGGAGGACCGCGTAGAATTCATCACGATTGGCGAGAACCAGCAGGGGGATTGGTTCTTCCGGGCGGTGGGCAACAAGAATCAGGCACATAAAGTGAAAGTCCTTTTTACATGAACTGGGGCTACGACTGATTTTGTCAGAAATGTCCACTCATGACAATCATGACTATCGTTTAATAAAAATTGATGTCTGGTACGAGGCGCTCCAAACACTTGCGGCTATCCAGTAAATCGTAAGGATATCCAATAAATATGCCGTATACACATTTGACATACTGATAGTCTCAAAGTATATTTGATAGTCATTTCAGGGGTATTAAAAAAGCATTTTGCCCGATATGTTCATCAACCCTACAATCGATGAGGAGGTCCACAGATGAAACTGAGCAGATTGACAGTACTGGTAATGATTCTTTCCTTGCTGGCCGCAGGCGTAGCTTTCGCCGGTAAAGACCTGGACGCAGTCAAGAAAAAAGGCTTTATCCAGGCGGGTGTCAATGGTGGCGTTTTTGGCTTTGGCATGCCTGATTCGAAAGGTGTCTGGAAAGGTCTGGACGTCGACACCGCTCGTGCCGTTGCCGCAGCCATCTTCGGTGATGCCAGCAAAGTCAAGTTCACCCCTCTGACCGCCCAGCAGCGCTTCACCGCTCTGCAATCCGGTGAAATCGATGTTCTGACCCGTAACGCAACCCGCACCCTGAGTCGCGATACCCAGCTCGGCCTGAACTTTGTCACGGTCAACTACTATGACGGTCAGGGCTTTATGGTACCGAACAAACTTGGTGTCAAGAGCGCCAAGGAACTGGACGGCGCGACTGTCTGCGTCCTGCCGGGAACGACCACCGAGCAGAATGCTGCCGACTTCTTCCGCTCCAACAACATGAAGTGGAACCCTGTTGTTATCGAGTCCACTTCAGAACTGGCCAAGACCTTCTTCGCAGGTCGTTGTGACGTTCTGACGTCCGACGCTTCCCAGCTGGCCGGAACCCGCGCGGTTGCCCCGAACCCAAAAGACTACTCTATTCTGCCTGAAATTATCTCTAAAGAGCCCCTGGCCCCCGCTGTTCGCCATGGCGATGACCAGTTCCGCGACATCGTTGACTTTGCCGTATTGGCGATGATTAACGCTGAGGAAATGGGTATCACTTCGAAGAACCTCGACGAGAAGATGAAGAGTAAGGACCCAATGGTTCAGCGCTTCCTCGGTGTTATCGAAGGCAACGGCAAGTCCCTCGGCCTCGATGAGAAATGGGCTTACAACATTATCAAGCAGGTTGGCAACTATGGCGAAATTTTTGAGCGCAACGTTGGCGTAAACACCACCCTCGGTATCGAACGCGGCTTGAACGCTCTCTGGACCGATGGCGGCCTGATGTACTCCCCTCCATTCAAGTAAACGCTTGCAGTAACTCCGGGGGAGGTGTCGCATGCGGCGCCTCCCCTGTTTTCTGTTACGATCCAGCTCTTTTCAGAGCTTTGCTTAACACAAATATACAGGATTACCTGTGAAGAAAGATCAAGCCATTACAACAGAATCAGAGTTGCTGCCGAGCGAGGTGCCTTTCTGGAGAAATCCTGAGAAGCGGGCGATCGTCTTCCAGGTCGTCGCTCTGTTACTGGTCGCAGTCGTCAGCTACTACCTCTATTCCAACACGCAGGCCAATCTTGAACGACAGTCGATCGCGACAGGCTTCGGCTTCCTCGACAAGGAAGCCAGTTTTGAGATCGGTGAGTCGGTCATTGAATACTCGGCGGCAGACAGCTACGCCGATGCCCTTCTGGTTGGTGCCCTGAACACTCTGAAGGTCTCCTTCATAGGCGTTGTCTTTACGATTATTCTTGGCACCTTGATCGGTGTTTTTCGGCTCTCCAGCAACTGGCTGGTGTCAAAAATGGCTGCGGGCTACATCGAAGTGATGCAGAACATTCCGGTGTTGCTGCAACTCTTTTTCTGGTATGCAATTTTTTACGAGTCCTTCCCCTCGCCACGACAGGCGCTCAACCCCTTTAATGGCGTATTTCTTTGCAACCGCGGACTCATTTTCGGCGTCCCTGAGGCACATTCCGTACACGGAACTATGGGCTGGGCTTTCGTTGCCGCGCTGGCGATTGGCTGGTTTCTCAACCGCTGGGGCAAACGAAGACAGGCACAAACCGGGCAGATGTTTCCAGCGATTCGCGTCACTCTGGCTCTCAGCATAGGGTTACCTCTGCTGGCATGGGTTTTCGCCGGATCCCCAACCACCATGGATATACCGGAGCTGAGAGGATTCAATTTCACAGGTGGGGTAACAGTGAGCCCTGAATTCAGCGCTCTGTTGCTTGGCCTGGTTTTTTACACTGCGGCATTCGTCGCTGAGATCGTGCGAGCCGGCATTCAGTCGGTTGGTATTGGACAGGTCGAGGCCGCCAAAGCTGTCGGTTTGCGCTCCGGACAGGTTTTGCACCTGGTGGTCTTACCCCAGGCTCTGCGCGTGATCATCCCGCCCCTGACCAGCCAGATGCTCAATCTGACCAAAAACAGCTCCCTGGCGATCGCCATTGGCTACGCGGACTTCGTAGCTGTAACCAACACTACTATCAATCAGACGGGACAAGCGATTGAGGGCGTGGCTCTGATCATGCTCATCTACCTGTTCTTCAGTCTGTCGACATCTTTATTCATGAACTGGTACAACAAAAAAATGGCCCTGGTGGAGAGGTGATCCTATGAGTACAGCGAACACAGCTCCCACCCGCGAATATCTCAAGCCGCCCGTCACGGAAGTCGGTGTGCTCGGCTGGCTGCATGGCAACCTGTTCAACACCTGGTACAACTCGATATTGACCATTGTGTTTGCTTTGTTCCTCTGGCAGGTTGTCCCGCCATTCTTCAGCTGGGCCTTTATCGACAGCGTCTGGAATACCCCTGCAGAGGTTTGTCGTGACATTGAAGGCGCCTGCTGGTCAGTTATCCCTCAAAACATCAGTTTCATCCTTTTTGGTTTTTTCCCTGATGGTGAACAGTGGCGGCCCGGCAGCGCCATGCTGATCCTCCTCGGACTGGTTATTTTCTCCAAGGACAGCAAGCACTGGAAGAAATCTCTCGGCATTTACTGGTTGATTGGTCTCGTTGTCATGGGCACCCTGATGTATGGTGGTGTCTTCGGCATGCCTGTGGTTGAAACGGCCCAATGGAGCGGCCTGCCGCTGACTTTCATGCTCTCCTTCTTCGGTATGGTTGCAGCTTATCCTCTCGGTGTCGTGCTGGCGCTTGGGCGTCAATCGAGGATGCCGGCAATCAAAACGCTCTGCGTGGTGTACATCGAAATGATTCGAGGCGTCCCCCTGATCAGCCTGCTCTTCATGTCCTCGATCATGTTCCCGCTCTTTCTCCCTGAGGGCGTAACCATCGACAAGGTTTTGCGCGCCCAGGTTGCTATCATCCTGTTCACGGCGGCCTATATAGCCGAGGTCGTCCGTGGAGGTTTGCAGGCGATGCCACGCGGCCAGTTTGAAGCGGCTGACTCCCTGGGCCTGAATTATAACCAGACGATGCGGCTGATCATCCTGCCGCAGGCATTGAAAATCGTCATTCCACCGACCGTGGGAATCCTGCTGTCGGCTTTTAAAGATACTTCTCTGGTCGTTATTATCGCCCTCTACGACGTCCTGAAGACGACCAAGGTCACCTTGTCTAATCCGAAGTGGACCGGCTATTCGACCGAAGCTTATATCTTCCTGGCGGTCCTTTACTTCATTTGCTGCTACGCCATGTCGAGTTACAGCCGCAAACTTGAAAAAGCACTGCACACCGGACGATGATTCCACGGGCCGCTGCTTACTCAGCAGGCCGAAACTTGTGAGAGATCTATGAACGAAACTGAGAAACAAACTGCTGCCAAGTCGGCCCAGGCCCCGATCATTGAAGTCAACAGCATGCACAAGTGGTATGGAGACTTCCATGTCTTGAGCGACATCAACCTGAAGGTCGCGCTGGGTGAGCGGATTGTTATCTGCGGGCCTTCCGGTTCCGGAAAATCAACCCTGATTCGCTGTATTAATCGACTGGAAGAGCACCAGCGCGGGCAGATCATCGTCAATGGTACGGAACTGACCAATGACATCAAGAATATCGAAAAGGTGCGTGCAGAGGTCGGCATGGTTTTCCAGCATTTCAACCTCTTCCCGCATCTGACGATTCTCGAGAATCTGACCCTTGGTCCAATCTGGGTGCGCAAGACACCGAAGAAGGATGCGGAAGAGATGGCGATGATGTATCTGGAGAAGGTGCATATTGCCGAGCAGGCACTGAAGTTTCCAGGCCAGCTCTCCGGTGGACAGCAGCAACGTGTTGCCATCGCCCGCAGCCTCTGCATGAAGCCGGAAGTTATGCTCTTTGACGAGCCAACTTCGGCCCTGGATCCGGAAATGATCAAGGAAGTCCTCGATGTTATGATCGACCTGGCAGAAGAAGGTATGACGATGCTCGTCGTCACTCACGAGATGGGCTTCGCCAAGAGCGTAGCTGACCGCGTTATGTTCATGGACGAAGGACAGGTCGTGGAAGAGAACAATCCACACGACTTCTTCGATAATCCGCAAAACGAGAGGACCCAGCTGTTCTTAAGCCAGATCCTCTAATTCAGATTCAAGGAAAATGAAAAAGGCGCAAAGAATTAAATTCTTTGCGCCTTTTCTCTTTGTGTCACGGGCCTGATTGGATGATTTCGTTCCTGTCAGATGACCTCGAAACGATTCATCTCCACGTTCTTACGTGTCCTTTCCGGGTCAAAGAGCTGGCCGTTCATGGCTATGTAAACCCCTTCGGCAAGCGTTTGTGCAGCCATCATGGCACTGGCAATATTGAACACGGCGTCGGTGAAACGAAAGCGGGCCGGTTGCATGGCACCGGTCAAAACCACCGTTTTGCCGGTGATACCGGTCAGGGCCCTGGCGGTATCTATCATCGTATCCGTGCCGTGCGTAATAACAATCCGGGTCGCGGTTGAAGCCTCAACGGCCTTCCGCATCCGCTCCCTGTCCTCGTCAGTTAAATCAAGACTGTCCTTACGCATCAGGGGTGTCACTTGATAATCAATGCACAGGTTCGCCTCACGCAGGACCTCCAGGATCTGAGGCTCGCCAACCTCGAAAGTGCTTTTTGCATCAAAATAAACCTTGTCAATCGTGCCACCGGTCGTGAATATTTCAAGTTGCATAACGAGTCTTCCTCGGTCGATTTCAGGAACATGTACAATCTAAAACAATGGTGAAGCTTGTCAATGTTACAAACAGGAAACAAGATTAACGCAAACACGCTAAGGGAACAATTTTTTCCTTTTGTCTTTCTTTTTATCTCTGCATCTTCGCCAAAACGACCTACTGTTGGCGCGTTGAAATGCAGGCTTTTGGCAAAAAAAGGGCGCCCGAATGGACGCCCTTTTTGTATTGCATGTTGATACAGGCTCAGACCTTAGGGCCAGCCTGAGTGTAATCAAAATCGTCATTTTCAGACGTGTACTTTTTGAAGTTCTCGATGAACATACCAGCAAGCTTGTTCGCAGTAGCGTCGAAAGATTCCTTGTCTTGCCAGGCGTTACGAGGGTTGAGCAGGTTCGTTTCGACACCGGGCAGCGTCTTGGGAATGCTGAGGCGGAACCAACGGGTTTGGTCAAATTCGACATCGTTGATGCTGCCATCGAGGATAGAATTGATGCAGGCGCGGGTTGCCTTGATGCTCATGCGGTTGCCGACGCCGTAACCACCACCGACCCAACCGGTATTGACCAGGTAGGCGTTTACATTGTGGCCCTCCATCTTCTCACCGAGCAGTTTTGCGTAGGCTGTTGGATGCAGGGGCAAGAAAGCCTCACCAAAGCAGGCAGAGAAAGTCGCCTGTGGCTCCGTAACTCCGCGCTCGGTACCGGCAACCTTCGCGGTATAGCCGGAGAGGAAGTAGTACATCGCCTGCTCTTTGCTCAATTTCGAGACCGGAGGCAGAACACCGAAGGCATCACAGGTCAGGAAGATGATGTTCTTTGGATGGCCACCTTTAAGGCTCGGGTCATGATTATGAATATGATCGATCGGGTAGGAGACCCGGGTGTTCTCGGTTTTCGCGTCGTTGTCAAAATCGATGACGCCATTATCATCGGCGACAACATTCTCCAGAAGCGCATTTCGCTGGATCGCCTTGTAGATCTCAGGCTCGTTCTCTTCACTCAGGTTGATCGTCTTGGCATAGCAACCACCTTCGAAGTTGAAGATGCCATCGTCGTCCCAACCATGCTCGTCATCACCGATCAGCTTGCGCTTGGGATCGGTGGAGAGAGTCGTCTTGCCGGTACCTGAAAGTCCGAAAAAGAGTGCGACGTCGCCCTCTTGACCGACATTGGCCGAACAATGCATGGAGAGGATCCCCTGCAGCGGCAGCCAGTAGTTCATCATGGTGAAGATGCCTTTTTTCATCTCGCCGCCGTACCAGGTGCCGCCGATGATCGCAATGTTCTTCTCGATGTTGAAGACTACGAAGACTTCGGAATTGAGACCGTGCCGTTCCCAGTTCTTGTTGGTCAGGCTGCAGGCGTTATAAACAGTAAACTGAGGAGCAAAAGTCTTGAGCTCATCCTCTGTAGGGCGGATGAACATATTCTTGACGAAATGCGACTGCCAGGCAAACTCAGTGACAAAGCGGGCCGATGTGCGAGTCTTTTCGTTGGCACCACAGAAACCGTCAGTAACAAACAGATCCTTGCCGTCAAGATGCTCAATGACTTCGCTGTAAAGCTCGTCAAATACTTCAGGAGCCATCGCCTGATTGATCTTGCCCCAGGCAATGTTCTCAAAAGACGGCTTCTGATGAACAAAGTACTTGTCCTTCGGTGAGCGACCTGTGAATTTACCTGTGTCGATCATCATGGTGCCATTCTCAGAAACAGTACCCTCTGCATTGCTGCTTTCCAATGCGAACAGCTCGTCATAGCCGAGATTGCGACGAACGGTGCCGACGTTCTTCAGTCCGAGATCCTGGGCGGTAAGGTTTGACATGGTGAGGTTCCCCTTAAAGGTGCGTGAAAGAGTGACTCTTCCACCGATTTATTCTTGACTCATAGGCTTAAAAAAGAAGAGGCCTGTCACTGAAACATTTCAGTACAAGCCAGACATTAGTGTTCTTTTCAGTCGCTGCGTTCACGACCACTGCGATTAACTCCAAGACGACTTTGTCTAAAAATCAACGGGTTCATTATTTTGAATACCGGCTGCAGAGGCTTGGGTAATGGCCTTCGTCAAAAGGCCGCGACTGCGGCACTTTATCAAATTTAGTGAGAATAAAAAAGAGTTTTTTTGGCTAAACAGAGAAGGGGGTCTATCTATGCTGTTTTACTTGGATTAATTCCTCTATCTAGTGCGCTCGAACTTGCAGGTAAGCGACTATTTGCCAGAGTTGTTGTTCCGTTAAATGCATCCCCCAGGCGGGCATAACAGAACCTTGCGTACGAAACGGCTCGATCGATTTGCCGACTTCGATGCGCCAGTAGAGATAGGCGGGGTCCATGCGCTGGTAATGTGCATCGGTAAAATCAGGTGCAGGCGGCTCAAAGAAGGCCGTTCGGTCAGAGCGCCCTTCGCCGGACTTGCCATGACAAGACGCGCATTTATCCATAAAGAGCGATTCGCCACTTTCCAACGCGACCCTGTCCTTGAGGATGCCAGCGGGCATGGTACGAGCGGGGTAATCAAAGCCCTCTTCAGTACAGCCGCAGAGGGCAAAAACCATCAGCAGAACAAAGAGCAAAAAGACGTGCTGTTTTATTGCTCTCTC
>SBFN01000212.1 GCA_006226895.1 Deltaproteobacteria bacterium
TCATCAAGCGTCGAGAGACCACCTGAAGCGATCACCTGGATATTAATTGACTCGGCCAGAGCCCTGGTCGCCTCGATATTCGGCCCCATCATCATGCCGTCGCGGGCAATATCGGTATAGATAATCGCCTCGACACCAAAGCCTTCCATCTCCTTGGCCATCTCGGTTGCTTTTTTCTCAGTGACATCAGCCCAACCACGTATCGCTACCAGGCCGTTTTTGGCGTCGATGCCGACCACGATCTGGCCCGGGAACTTCTTGCAGGCTTCTTCGACCAGCGACGGCTTCTCTTTGGCGATGGTACCGAGGATCACCCGGTCGACACCCAACTCCAGGTAGGCTTCAATGGTCTGCATGTCGCGGATACCACCCCCCAGTTCCGAAGGGATATCGATCGCATCGACGATCGCCTTGATCGCTTCTTTATTCTTCGGCACCCCGGCAAAAGCCCCGTCCAGATCGACGATGTGCAGCAGTTCGCCACCCTGGTCCTGCCAGAGGCGTGCCTGCGCACCAGGGTTGTCGTTGTAAACAGTGTCTTTATCCATCAAGCCCTGCTCCAGACGGACACAGCGGCCTTCCTTGAGATCAATTGCCGGGAGAATGATCATTTACAGCGCTCCAAAATTCTTAAATATGTTCAGGCCGATGTCCTGGCTCTTCTCGGGGTGAAACTGGGTGGCCATAAGGTTGTCGCGCCAGATTGCAGCACAAAACTCTACCTCTCCGTAACGACAGCTCGCCGCCACATCGTCCAGATTATCAGCGGAACAATAATAGGAATGGACGAAATAAACATAGCTGCCATCGTCAGTGTCCTTGAAAATCGGCGCGTCTTGCTTGATCTGAATCGTGTTCCAGCCCATATGGGGCACCTTGAGGCGCTCGCCGCCCTCTGTCATGCCTGCCGGGAAGCGGACCACTTTGCCGGGGACCAGACCCAAACCCTGATGACGACCAAACTCTTCGCTCTCATCAAAGAGCATCTGCATACCGACACAGATTCCGAGCAAAGGCTTGCCAGCCGCTACATGCTGCAGCAACGGCTCGACGAACCCACCGGCACGCAGGTTATTGATGCAATCACGGAAAGCGCCAACGCCAGGCAGGACGATTTTTTCGGTATTCTCGAGGTCTGCGGGGTTACTGCTGACTCTGGCGGCGTGACCAAGCTTTTCAAAAGCTTTTTCCACGCTACGCAGGTTACCCATTTCATAATCGATGATCGTGATCATTCTTTGTTCCTAATCGGACTTGTCCATCTCTACTCAAGAGAGCCCTTTGAGGAAAGGACTCCTTCAATACGGGAATCAAACTGGGTTGCATCATCAAGAGCGCGTGCAAAGGCCTTGAAAACCGCTTCGACGATATGATGCAGGTTATCGCCATAAGCCAGGTTCACGTGAACATTGGCACCGGAGTGGTTACAGAAGGCGGTAAAAAACTCTTCGACCAACTCCAGCTCGAAGTTGCCGACCTGGGCTTTCGGCAGAGGGACATTGAAAACCAGGAATGGACGCCCCGAGAAATCAAGGATAACTGCTGCCAGCGCTTCATGCATCGGCATGGTGCCCCGACCGTAACGACGGATCCCGGTCTTGTCACCGAGCGCTTTTTTGAACGCTTCACCGAGACAGATACCGACATCCTCAACCGTATGGTGGGCATCTATCTCCAGGTCGCCTTTGGCCTTGAGTTGCAGATCGAAAAAACCGTGGCGAGCGATCTGGGTCAGCATATGATCGAAGAAAGGCACTCCGGATTCAATCTGGTGCTCACCACGACCATCCAACGCGAGGGATAATTTAATGCTGGTCTCTTTGGTACTACGATCAATCGTAGCGGTCCGTGCCATACTCGCCTCCATCAGAGAATTATCATTGTCAACCTGAATAGAAAACTTAGCTTTTTTTCAACCGAATCGAAACTGATTTAGCATGAGCTTCCAGCCCTTCAAGCTCGGCAATTTTAACAATATCCGCACCCAGCCGGTTCAGACCTTCAGCACTGAAGGAGATCAAACTCGATTTTTTGACGAAGTCTTCAGTACCAAGTGGCGAGAAAAAACGCGCCGTGCCACCGGTGGGCAAGGTGTGGTTCGGCCCGGCCAGATAGTCACCGGCAGCTTCCGGGGTGTTATGACCGAGGAAGACCGCACCGGCATGCCTTATCTTCGGCAGCAGTTCAAAGGGCTCATCAACCGCAAGTTCAAGGTGCTCCGGAGCAATTTTATTGCTGAAGGCCGCCGCTTCATCCAGATCACGGGCAAGGATAATTGCCCCGAAACTATCGATCGACTGACGGGCGATGGCTGCGCGCGACAGCTCCTGAAGTTGAGATTCCAGCTCCTCGGCAACCTGCCGACCAAAAGTTTCGTCGGTCGTAATCAGCAGAGCCGCAGCCAACTCATCATGCTCGGCTTGCGAAAGCAGGTCCGCGGCAATGTGCGCCGGGTTGCCACTGCCGTCGTTGATGACCAGAATTTCACTCGGCCCGGCGATCATGTCGATGTCGACCGCACCGAACACCAGACGTTTGGCCGTGGCCACAAAAATATTGCCGGGCCCGGTAATCTTGTCGACCTTCGGTACCGTCTCCGTACCGTAGGCAAGGGCCGCCACAGCCTGGGCACCACCCAGCTTGAAAATTCTGTCGACACCTGCAACGTGGGCGGCTGTGAGCACGTAGGGATTAACCACACCTTCAGGCATCGGTACGACCATAACAATCTCGCCGACTCCGGCCACCTTGGCCGGCACCGCGTTCATCAGCACAGATGAGGGGTAAGCAGCCTTGCCGCCCGGCACGTAAATCCCGACACGGTCAAGTGGCGTGACCATCTGCCCCAAACGGATATCCGGTTCGTCGTCGGAGAGCCAGGTCTCTTCTTTTTGTTTGGCGTGGAAAGCTGCAATCCGATCGGCAGCCAGCTGCAAGGTTGCCAGGGTTTCGCTGTCGACGGCAGCAAGAGCCTGCGCCATCTCATCAGCAGAGACTTCGAGATTTGCAGCGTCCAGTTTGAGACGATCAAAGCGCTCTGTATATTCACAAAGCGCCTCGTCGCCACGTTTGCGGACATCGTTAAGGATCTCCTGAACCGTTTCAAGAACTTCGGGCGGTGTGGTCTCGCCACGCTCACTGATCTCGCGAAAGTTTTCAGCAAAGCCGGCATCTGAAAAACGCAGAAACCGAATCATGTTTATCTCCTTGGGGCGGTCAGGTCAGCCGGAAATACGTGGGCCATCTTCGATGACTTTTTCCAGGTCTTCGATCAACCTGGAAATCCGGCGATGCTTGGTTTTGAGACTGGCACGATTCACTATCAGACGGCTGGTAACTTCAGCAATCGTTTCCACCTCCACCAGGCCATTCTCACGCATGGTCCCTCCGGTGGACACCAGGTCAACAATACGCTCGGTCAGGCCGACCAGCGGTGCAAGCTCAATCGATCCGTACAGTTTGATGACCTCGACCTGAACACCTTTTGCGGCGAAATATTTCTCTGTCATACTGGGGTATTTACTGGCCACCCGAATATTCGACCAGCCGGCGGGATCATCATCCTGACGCAGCTCTTTCGGCTCTGCCACCACCAGGCGACAGTAACCAAACTGAAGGTCGAGCGGCTCGTAAAGATCTTTATCTTGCTCCAGCAGAGTATCTTTCCCGACCACTCCAATATCAGCGCAGCCCTGCTCGACATAGGTCGGAACATCCTGGGAACGCACAGCCATGAAACGCAATTTATCGTCACGGTTTTCAAAAACCAGTTTGCGACCAGGGTCATCCATTTCCGGACAGGTAATGCCAATTTTGGCAAACAGCTCCATGGAGTCCTGCATGATGCGCCCTTTAGGCAGGGCGAAGGTCAAATAGTCATTCATATTTTAATCCAGTTGGTGACGGGCAGTAAAAAAACAGAAGGTTCGACAACGTCTCAGTGTACCTAGTGAGCACCATCAAAGTCACTTTAATTTTATTCCGGAACGCGCTCAATATCCGCGCCCAGACTGCGGAACTTCTCTTCCAGGTTTTCATAACCGCGATCCAGGTGATAGATCCGGTTGATCTCGGTGGTCTTGTCCGCAGCCAAACCGGCGAGCACCAGACAGGCGCTGGCGCGCAGGTCGGTCGCCATTACCGGTGCACCATGTAAAGCCGGGACACCTTTAACGGCAGCGGTATGACCTTCGATAGAGATGTCTGCACCCATCCGCTGCAGTTCGCTGACGTGCATGAACCGATTTTCGAAAACCGCTTCGGTAATCATGCTGGTGCCGTTACCGAGGGTCATCATCGCCATGAATTGAGCCTGCATATCGGTCGGAAAACCAGGATGCGGCTGGGTCTTGATGTTAACTGACTGAATCTCCTGCGGCCCTTCAACCCAGAGGGTTTCCGGCGTCGCAGCCACCGTTGCACCAGCTTCTTCAAGCTTGCTGAGCAACGCCTCCAGATGTTCGGCACAACCACCTTTAACGCCAACCCGGCCGCCGGTCATGGCTGCAGCCACCAGGAAGGTGCCGGCTTCGATGCGATCGG
>SBFN01000169.1 GCA_006226895.1 Deltaproteobacteria bacterium
AAAACCCCAGGAGATACGTAGATGGTTGCAAATATCGGTGAGAGTGGTGAATTTACGCAGCTCGGCATTCCCATGTTTTCAGATGCCGTAGCGGCGGGCTTTCCCAGCCCGGCAACAGATTATTGTGAACGCAAGCTGGATCTGAACGACCTCTGTATTCAAAAACCCGCTGCGACCTATTTTGTGCGCGCGCAGGGCGATTCCATGCTTGACGCTGGCATCTTCCCCGGTGATGTCCTGGTCATAGACCGGTCGCTCGACGCATCACACGGTGATATCGTGATCGCTGCTGTAAATGGTGAGTTAACGGTTAAGCTACTGGAGACGAAGCCTCAAACCAGACTCGTTCCCATGAACAGTCAGCATGCAGCGATCGTTATCCCCGAAGGCGCAGAGCTGGAAATCTTTGGTGTCGCTACCAATGTGATCCATAGCCTTCGCAAGTCATGAGCACGACCTTTGCCCTGGTTGATTGCAACAACTTCTATGCAAGCTGCGAACGCTTGTTTCGTCCGGACTTGAAAAACACCCCGCTTGTGGTTCTCTCCAATAACGATGGCTGAGAGGTCAAGGACCTCGGCATCAAGATGGGCACCCCTCTCTTTAAAGCAAAAGAAAAGATAGCTCAACACGGCATTCAGGTCTTCTCTTCCAATTACACTCTCTACGGCGATATCTCTGCCCGGGTTATGCAAACGCTCGAGCAATTCAGCCCCAATGTCGAGGTTTACTCTATCGACGAAGCCTTCCTGGATGTCTCCGGCATCCGTGCCTTGAGCGATCATGGCCAACTGATCCGCTCCATTGTCATGCAACATGTCGGAGTCCCTGTTTGTGTCGGTATCGCACCAACCAAAACACTCTCCAAACTGGCAAATTATGCCGCCAAGAAGTTCAAGGCGACCCATGGTGTTGTTGATCTGACCGCTCCGGAACGTCAAAAGCGTCTTATGCAGATCACACCCGTCTCCGAGATCTGGGGCGTTGGTCGTAAACTGACCGAAAGTCTGCTAAAGATCGGCGTTGATACGGCCTTGCGTTTGGCCCAGATGGAGCCTCGTTATGCCCGACAACGCTACTCTGTGGTCCTGGAGAGGACCATTAGCGAATTGAACGGAGAAAGCTGTCTGGAACTCGATGAGGTATGGCAGCCAAGACAACAGATCATGTGTTCTCGATCGTTCGGTGAAAAGTTGACGCAATACTCTGATCTGAAGGAGACCGTGTGTGAATTTGCCGCAAGGGCGGCCGAAAAGCTACGTCGAGATAAGCAACTGGCCACGATGGTGAATGTTTTTATCCGCACCAGCCCCTTTGATAGGACGGGGCCTGGCTACTCCAACACGGTGACGGGTACACTTGCCCAGCCAAGCTCTGATACGCGAAAGATCCTGGCTTTGGCTATCCGACTTTTCGACATGGTTTGGCGAGACGGCTATCGCTATGCCAAGGCAGGGGTGATGTTGGGGGACTTCTGCTCGCCGAACGATCTTCAACTCAGCCTCTTTGACAGTCAAAAAGATCGTTCGGAGAATGATGCCTTAATGAAGGTGATCGACACCATCAACCACGGTGGCCAGGGCAACATATGGTTTGGTGGCCAACGGCCGAAAAAGGATTGGTTTATGAGGCAGGCGAATGTTTCTCCTGCATATACGACGCGTTGGAGCGGCATTCCCGAAGTGAAATAAAAGCTTTTCGTGAAAGCTTTGGATGCATGTCTCAACAAGACCACGAGGTTCGAACCAGAAACTCAACCCCTAACCTTAACGCCCGCTCGTTTTACTCACTCAAGACGCACAGAGAACTAAAAAGTAAAAAAACTCGATTCCTTGATAAATCTTCTCTTTGCGACTTTTCTTTATCCTTTGCGTTAATCAAATGTTTATGCAATCGCGACCAAAGACTCAACTTGAGTAAAGGAGACGAAGCGATAGAATTAAGCATTCAATAAGTAATCGTTAGTGGCTTTTCTAAAGTGAAGCTTTTATATTGAATGAATAATTAGAGGGCGCTATGGATCTCCGCAACACTCGCACTACCATTCTCAACGAAGGCTCAGTTAAAGACAAACGTGCCGAAATCCGTGATTATTTCCAGAAATCGTTCACTCTTGACGAGCAGCTCTACGAAACACTGGTCAATGATGAGGCTTTCTACCTGCGTGCCGAGCCGCTACGCCATCCTCTGGTTTTCTATTTGGGCCACACAGCGGTTTTTTACGTCAACAAGCTGATCGTCTCTAAGGTCATTGAGGAGCGCATCAATCCCCACTACGAGGCGCTGTTTGCCATCGGCGTCGACGAGATGTCGTGGGACGATCTGAATGACGACAATTATGACTGGCCAAGCGTCGCCGAGGTAAAGGCCTACCGTGACCGGGTCCGAGCAATGGTTGATCATGTGATCGAGACGCTACCGCTCGTGCTGCCCATCGATTGGGACAACCCTTTCTGGTCGATCATGATGGGGATCGAGCATTCACGCATTCACCTGGAAACCTCTTCTGTCATTATCCGCCGTCTGCCACTTGATCAGGTGCGTCCGTTGCCTCTCTGGGATATCTGCGAGGAATCGGGGGTGGCACCGCCAAACCAACTTTTGCCGGTTGCCGGCGGCACGGTCACTCTCGGCAAGGACCGAAACCACGCGCTTTACGGCTGGGACAACGAGTTCGGTCGACACCAGTTTCATGTGGACGATTTCCAGGCCAGCAAGTACTTGGTGTCGAATCGTGAATTCATGGGCTTTGTCGAGGCCGACGGCTACGAAAACGAAACCTGGTGGACCAACGAGGGCCGGCGTTGGCTTGTTTTCAGCGAAGCCAAACAGCCGCTCTTCTGGGTCAAAAACGGACGCAGCTATCGATTGCGCACTATGGCCAGGGAGATCGCCATGCCCTGGGACTGGCCGGTTGAGGTCAACTACCTCGAAGCCAAGGCTTTCTGCAACTGGAAGGCCGAAGAGAGCGGCCTGCCAATCCGCTTGCCGACCGAGGATGAATGGTACCGGCTGCACGATCTGCATGAGATCCCTGATCAGCCCTACTGGCAGCAGGCTCCGGGGAATATCAACCTCGAGTACTGGGCCTCTTCCTGTCCGGTGAACCGCTTCTCCTTTGGCAATTTTTTTGACCTGGTCGGCAACGTCTGGCAGTGGACTGAAACACCGATTTCCGGCTTCACCGGATTCGAGGTGCACCCCTGGTACGACGATTTTTCTACACCGACCTTTGACACCCAGCACAACCTGATCAAGGGCGGCTCATGGATTTCCACCGGCAACGAGGCGACCCGCGATGCGCGTTACGCTTTTCGCCGGCACTTCTTCCAACATGCGGGCTTCCGCTATGTTGCCGCTGAGCAGGAACTGGAAGGCACCGAAGCGATGTACGAGACCGACGATTCCGTCGCCCAGTACTGTGACGCTCATTTCGGACCGGTGAAATTCGGTGTGCCGAACTTTTCTGCCCAGTTGGTGAAGATCTGCCTGGATGTCATGGGCGATCGGTCGAAAAACCGCGCCCTCGATCTCGGCTGCGCGGTGGGCCGCTCCAGTTTTGAGCTGGCAAAGCATTTCAACTTTGTCACAGGTATCGACTTCTCTGCACGCTTCATCCGCATCGCCCATCAGTTGCAGGAAAGGGGCGTGACCCATTACCAGCTCCCGGAAGAGGGTGAGATTGTTTCTTTCCACGAGACGCGTCTGAGTGACTTCGGCTTGTCTGAATATCTCGATAAGATCGAATTCGTGCAAGGCGATGCCCATAACCTGAAGCCTCAGTTCACCGGTTACGACCTGGTGCTGGCGGCTAATCTGCTTGACCGACTCTACGATCCGCCACATCTCCTGTCGAGCATTCATGAGCGGATCAATCCCGGGGGGCTGCTGGTGATTGCATCGCCCTATACCTGGCTTGAAGAATTCACCAAGAAGGAAAACTGGGTTGGCGGAATCCGCCTCGCGGGTGAGCCCTTTACCACCCTGGATGGGTTGACGCAACAACTTGGCCGCCATTTCCGTATGCTCGAAGAACCGCGTGATGTCGAATTCGTGATCCGTGAAACGGCGCGCAAGTACCAACATACGATCTCGCAGTTGAGCATCTGGGAGAGAACCTCCTGATGACGACCCGATTTGATATTGAGCGAGCCCGCCGCGAAACCCGTGGTTGTGAAGATCGCATTCATTTCAACAACGCCGGTGCTTCTTTGCCGCCAATCCCGGTGGCCGACGCTCTCTACGACTATTTGCGCGAAGAGGAAGAGCAGGGTGGCTACGAAGTCATGGCCCGGCGTGCTGCAGAACTGGATAATTTTTACACCGCGGCCGCGCGGCTGCTCACCTGTTCTGCCGATGAAATCGCCTTTGCCGACAGCGCCACCCGGGCCTGGAACGCGGCCTTCTACGCCTTCGACTTTCAACCGGGAGACCGGATCCTCGCCAGCAGCGCCGAGTATGGCAGTAGTTTGGTGGCCCTGCTGCACCAGGCAAAGCGCCTTGGGGTCGAGATATCCTGGGTGCCGGATGACCCCTCGGGCCAGATCGACATCAACAGCCTTGAGAGCCAGCTCGACAAGCGGGTCAAATTGATCTGCCTTACCCAGGTCCCCTCAGGTGGCGGTTTGGTCAACCCTGCTGCAAAGGTCGGCAAGGTCGCAAAAGCGGCAGGTATCCCTTATCTGGTGGATGCTTGCCAGGCTCTCGGTCAGATGCCGGTTGATGTCGATCAACTCTGCTGCGATCTTCTGTGCGGTACCGGTCGCAAGTTTCTGCGCGGCCCGCGCGGCACCGGCCTGCTCTATGTGCGTAAAACCCTGCTCGAACAACTTGAACCCAACCAACTCAACCATCACGCTGCACCCTTACTTTCTGCCAACAACTACCAGCTGCGCAGTGATGCAAAACGCTTCGAATGCTGGGAGCGCAGTTATGCTGCTCAGCTTGCCCTCGGTGTCGCCATCGACTATGCCCTCGCCTGGGGACTCGGCTCTATCAGTGAGCGGGTCAGCTTTCTTGCTACGACACTGCGCCAAAAGCTCGCTGCTATCGATGGGGTAACCCTGGCTGATCAGGGGCTCGAGCCGTGTGCTATCGTCACCTTCTCCTGTGCTCAAATGCCTGTCGATCAGTTGCAACAACAGCTGGCACTCCGGCAGATCAACACCTCAAGCGTGCCTTTCTCTGCCAACCCTGTCAGCTCTGAGAAGCTTCACCATCCGGCATTGTTGCGTGCTTCGCTGCATTACTACAATACAGTTGAGGAAATCGAGTGCTTTGTCACCGAGCTGAAACTGCTCCTTTAACGGTAATTTTTTTGGAATGTGCAGAACTGCCCCCTGTCACTGATAGAAAAGTTCCTCATCTTTTATGCTAGAATTTGTTTATGTGCGGACGAATCTCTACAGCGAATCTTCTCTCTGAAGATATCAGAGGCCTCTTTCATATCAACACCGTCCCCCGCTTTTTGCAGAGTTACAACGTCGCGCCAACCCAGCATATTGCAGCGATCAGGAAACAGGGCCAGTCCCTCTCACTCGACAATCTCCGCTGGGGGCTTATCCCTCACTGGGTACGCGAAAAGCAGATCAAAACTTCGACCTTCAATGCCCGCGTCGAGACCCTCACGCAAAAACCCTTCTTTCGGGATTCCATTAAATCGAAAAGATGCATCATCCCTGCAAGCGGCTTTTACGAATGGCAGAAGCTGGGAGACAGGAAACAGCCTTACTACATCTTTCGTGCCGACCAGCAGCCGCTGGCTTTTGCCGGTTTATGGGACTTATGGGAAGATAGTGAAACCAAAGAAACTCTCGAAAGCTGTGCGATTATTACTGTGCCGGCAATTCACCAGATGGCCGAGATCCACGAGCGCATGCCTGCCGTTTTAGAGGCCGATTTCTTCGACACCTGGCTAGACCCGGAGTTTAAAGAGACACACGTTTTACAGGATATCTTGAGGACACCAAAGAACGTTTTTGAGATGTATCCGGTCTCAAGTTATGTGGGCAACTCAAGGCATGAGGGAGAGAAGTGTATTGAGAGGCTCTGCTCTTAAGCTTTCCTCGTCTCACGGACCACATATCGCATACCCCGTAACCCGTTATGGAGCAACCTATGATCGAGAGTCAACAGTTCGATCCGGATCCTTTCAAACAGTTTACGCTCTGGTTTGCGGACGCGGAACAGGCTGAACTGCCTTTGCACAATGCGATGACCCTCGCCACGGCAAGCCGGGCAGGGATGCCTTCAGCGCGTATGGTGTTGTTGAAAGAAGTTGATGCGCGAGGCTTTGTCTTTTACACGAACTATCAGGGCCGAAAGGCTCGGGAACTAAAGGAAAACCCCTTTGCCTCCCTGGTATTCTATTGGCAGCCTTTGTCACGCCAGGTTCGGGTTGAAGGCACCGTGGAAATGCTGGCCTCCAGAGAGTCTGACCGGTATTTTGCCAGTCGCCCCAGAGGGCATCAGCTCGAAGCCCATGTTTCGGCCCAGAGCCAGGTCATTAAAGACCGTCTGTTCCTGGAAGAGCAGTTTAAGGCGTTCACTGAGATGGTTGCAGGTCAGGATGTGCCGCGTCCCGAACATTGGGGCGGCTATCGGCTTATCCCGAATACGCTGGAGTTCTGGCAGGAAGGGGAACACCGTCTGCATGACCGATTGCGTTATCGGCGTCACGATAATGACCCGTGGGTGATCGAGCGATTGGCGCCCTGAAGGATCGGGATATTTACGCACCCTGTCCCCCGATTCGTAACGACCCTCGCCTTGCGATCGATTACAATTTACCGATTTCACCGGCCAGGGCGGCGTTGTCGGGCATCCCTTCGCAGATCATCTTGATAACAGAGGTTCGATCGATCAGGTAGGTGACGCGCCCGCTGCCGTATCGTGCGCTGATCGAGCCATCATCGGCGAGCAGTGGAAAACTTAAGTCGAGTTCTGCGGCGAATTCGTGGTGAGATTCCAGAGTGTCTGCACTTACGCCCAGGACCTGGGCGTCGAGCTTTGCAAAGTCAGAAATATCACTTTGAAAAGCTTTCATTTCGATGGTTCAGCCAGGGGTGAAGTCTTTGGGATAGAGGGCCAGGACCACCGGGCCCTGCTCAACCAGTTGACTGAGCACGATCTTGCCTTTCGTGGATGGCACACTGAACTCGGGTGCTTGATCGCCGACCTTGAGAGCGCTTTCCTGATTAACTGTTTTCATAAAACCTCCTTGTTTGTCTAAAGAAAATATAGCCTAACTTCTACAAAAACCCAGCTTGAAACATCAGCTTTGTGCCTGGGACGGATAGATTGTGTGTTCTCATCAGCTATATTTTATGGAATGTCTACACCTGACTTTAAAAGGATGAAGGTAGATAGCAAGTTCGTAGATAGGGGAGGGAACATCTTGGCAAGATGATAAAGGTTGTGATTAGCCTTATTGATATTTCTATCAAAAGCCCCTGCCATTGATAGAAATGGTCTTGTCTGTAGGGCTATCAATAAAATGCAGCTTGGGTTTTGATAGTTGTTGATATAGGATATATTCTATTGATAGGAGATTGTATAATGACAAACATTATCGGCTACTTAAGGCCAGACTTTAACGGGCAAAACATTCAGCCGCAGTTCGATCAACTCAAAGCCTCCGGTGTGAGCAAAATCGTCCAGGAAAAGACTGCCGGTACTAAACGCAACAGGCCACAGTTGGACAAGCTGATAATGGAGGTCCAGGCTGGTGATACCGTGGTGGCTACCAGTCTGTACCGTATAGCGGATAACTCAAAACATCTGCTGGAGATCATTGAATCACTTAATGCTGCTGGGGCGTCATTAAAGATCATCGATAACGGCATCGACACTTCGACGGCCCACGGGGATGTCATCCGCATGCTGCTTGGTGCAATTGCAGACTTCGAGCGCCAGGTCGTGCGGGAACGTCAAGCTATTGGCATTGCCAGAGCCAAACAGGCAGGGCGCTATAAGGGGCGAAAACCGACTGCCATGGCGAAGACCGATGAGGTACTGGCATTAAATACACAGGGCCTGACCCGGCAAAAGATCGCCGACCAGCTGGGAATAGGCGTTGCGAGTGTTTACCGAATCCTCAAAAAAAATACTAAACCCAGGAAAACGCGTAAAAAGGCACAGAACAAAGCCGTCGATAAACCGAAGCGAATAGAACGCAAGCCAGCACGTGAGGCTGACACTGAGCAGTTGTCATTCTTCTAGTGGTATTGCAGCTTTAAGATGGAAGCCGTGATTGGGCTTAATGGAGTCTTCCGTTGGAACTGCCTGAGTTTGTTAAGAACAGCAGCATACGATTTATTTGTTATCTTAAGTCGTTCGGGGATTTTAATTGACAACCCCTTGGCGGCTCCCTTTAAAATAATAGCAACTGATTGAAACTTTTTGCAGTGCTAACCAAGGTGCAGTCTATATTATGGAATGGAAACCTGTTCAATCTCCTTACATAAAAAGCCTGACCCCCGAATACGAAAAAACGATTCGACAGTACCCGCTGCTCAACATCGATTCCCTGGTGATCCCTTCTCCCTATGTCCTCGATAATACAATAGATATTGATTACGATCATAGCTACGTGTGGGACGAAAAGGGCGAACTGCTCGGCTACCTACTGGTCTATGCAACTCCGGACCGGAAAACATTCCATATTTACAAGCTGGTCACCAACCCCTTCGGCCGGGGTAAAGGCATCGGCTCCGCCTTTCTTCGCTACCTTGCTCATACGGTGGACCCCGACTCCCATATCTATCTCTATGTCTGGGAGAAGCTCCTGAGCTCCATCGATTTTTTCAAGACCCGGGGGTTCAGCATCACCGACCTAGTGGTCTTCCGAAAGATGAAGTTTCACCTGATGTCAGTGACGGCCGAGACGCTCAGAAGCGGTGCGGTAACAGCAAAACGGCACGATGTTACCGCTGTTGAGGAGCTCTCGAAGGTGCGGCACGACGTGAAAAAGTCGTTAAAGGTCCTTTTCGATATGACAGCCATGTTGTCGGTCGGCAACTTCAACAAGGTTGCCGAGGACATCAACAGAGAAACCACCGCACTGCTCAACACCCTGAACATGTACGAAGACAAAATACATCTATCGCACAAGGTCTCTCTGAAGGACCTGATCACGGAACGCGTCATTCCCTTCATCGAAGCGGTCGACAGCTCCTGTGAGGTGACGCTGGTCCTCAAGTCGAAGATTGAACCGGTCGGGGGCAGCTACATCAGTTACAGCAGGGCTCTGATCAATATTGTTTCCAACGCCCTGGATGCCATCACCTCAGCGGGCAGGAAAGGGCAGATAGAATTTCTGCTCGAGCAGCGTGGCGATACCGTGACGCTGTCTATTACTGACAATGGCACAGGAATCTCTGCGCAGAGGCTGCAAAAGGGCTCCGACCAGGTGCCCTTGTTTGTCGGCAAATCAACCAAAGGCACCGAGACCGGTAAGGGGGTCGGGACACTGCAAACCTACGACACTTTTGGGGCTGATCACATCGAGGTGACCAGCGAGGAGGGCCAATTCACGTGCTGGACCATCGCTTTGAAAAAGAGCACCACCAAGGATACGGCACTTCTGGCAGAGCTGAGCACCCGGTACGTGAGGCTGATCAAGTCTACGCAGAAATCCAAGCTCACCAAAGAAACCAACAGGAATGATATTACGATTTTCATATGGCAGCTCCGGCAAATGGAGCTGTTCAGCTTCGACCTTATTTACCATTTCAGCCGGTACAATAATATCCGCGACATTTTTCAAAGCATTCTGCTGTACCGTTTTGGTGGCCACTCCTTTGATTTCCTGAAGGAAGAGTTGGGCAAGTGCCGTATCGACAACAGCTCGATCAGGTCTTGGCTGCTGGGCATTACCAGGCGCATTAACAAGTTTGAAACCTGCATCATGAGGAACGTGCCATTTGATGATTACAAGGATGTCCTGTTCCAAAGCTACGGCCAGGCGTCCGACCGCACCATGATTTTCACCCTCGATCCAGACAACGGCCATTTTTTCACCACGGACCGGACGCTCGCCGAACACTTGGACTTCGTTCCATATCTCGACCGCAAAAAGGATGATCTGATACGTGGTGAGCTGGTTGGAGATGTCAGAAACGTCAGCAGCCCGATTTACCTGGGTGTCTGGACGGTTAAGGACCCTGACGATCTTAATCACAAGATAAAGTTGATCCAGCGGGCTTCGCAGCAGTTGCTACTGATGGGGCTGGAAAAAGATAAGCGCATAGCCTTCTACAACACGACCTACAATACCTGCAAAAGCGAGTTAGACACCTTGCAGACGATCACGCTCGGTGAGATGGCCTCACTCGAGGAAAACGATTTCGCACGCCTTATCAGACCCTCAGACAGTGCAATGAGTGGCCTCTTACCTGTTGAATGAAGCTCTTGCTTGTTTTACGTAAAGGGCGAAGGTCATTTGTTCCAACGTTGGTTCCAGGCAACCAAGACCATTTTTGTTAATCCTTTATTTCTGTGGCTTCAAAGAACTTTTACCAAAAGACAAAAGCGAGGAAAGCACGAACCATGTCGACTGCTACCCCGATATATATGACTCCGGACTGCGCCGAACAGATGCGCGCTGAACTCAGGGAGTTGCTTTATGTGAAGCGACCCGACACCGTGCGGCGCGTATCCGATGCGGCCGCCGAGGGTGATCGCTCAGAGAATGCTGAATATATTTACGGCAAGCGCCACCTGAGGAAGATTGATTCCCGAATTCATTTTTTGACCAAAAGAATTGAGAACGCTGCGATCGTTGATCCAGGCGCGCAAGGCAAAACCGCTGATGGACGGATTCTGTTCGGTGCGACCGTAACCGTCGAGGACGAAGAAGGGGAAGAAAAGGTTTACTGTATCGTCGGTGCAGATGAATACAATGGCGCTAAAGGCCTGGTCAGCTGGAAGTCTCCCATCGGTAAGGCCCTCATGCGCAAAGAGGTGGGCGATATTGCGACCGTTAAAACACCATCCGGGGCCAGAGAACTTGAAATTATCTCCATCGAATATAAACCCATTCAGGGTGTTGAAATTATCAGCCGTGTTTAGTGCCTTTGAGTATGCAGATTGTAATCTTTAGGAGGTAACTATGACTTTCATCGAAGTAAACCAGCAGACCTGCGGCCAGGACGGCCTCTGCAGTGCCGTCTGCCCGGCCAGACTGATCAACTTCAAACGGGGTGAATATCCCACCCCGGTCGCCGAGGCTGAAGAACTGTGTATCCGTTGCGGGCACTGTGTTTCGGTTTGCCCGTCCAGCAGCTTGCTGCATGCCGACATGCCCCTGGCTAACTGCCCGCAGATTCAGCCCGAAATGTTTCTGAGCCCTGAGCAGTGCGAGCAGTTTCTCAGGAGCCGCCGCTCGATCCGAAATTACCGCGACAAGTCCGTATCCCGCGAGTCCCTGCAAAAACTCATCGAGCTGGCTCGCTATGCACCGACCGGGCACAACACCCAGACAGTTGAATGGCTGGTGCTGAGCGACCGTGAGGAATTGGACAGGCTGGTGCAGGTCGTCGGTCAGTGGATGCGCTGGATGCTGGCTAACATGCGGGAACTGGCGCTGTCTTTGCACATGGATAATACCCTGGAGAGGCTAGAGCAGGGCGAGGACGTCGTGCTGCGAGGGGCCCCGACACTGGTCGTTGCGCATGCGCCAAAAGAGGATCGCATGGCCCAGACCAGCTGCACTATCGCTTTGACCTACCTGGAACTGGCTGCGACCGGTATGGAGCTTGGCAGCTGCTGGGCGGGTTACTTTAACGCGGCAGTGAGCACGTTCCCGCCGATGCAGCAGGCGCTGGGTTTGCCTGCGGGACAGCAATGCTTCGGCGCTATGATGCTCGGCTACCCGAAGTTCCACTATAACCGCTTGCCTGAGCGCAAAGCTCCGTCGATTACCTGGCGTTGAATCGCCCGGCTCGGTGACACGTTAGTAACGTGTCACCGATTTAAGATGACTACTCGTGGTCTGCCTGCTTTTCATAGCCGCGATAACTATCCACCACGACGCCATCCTCAATCACGAGGGTGAGAGGAGTTTTTGGTGTCGGTTTGAAAATATCCGGGTTAAGAACGAGAGGTTTTTTATAAGCGGTTTTTGGAGCAGGCCTCCTTTTGTTTTTCTCATGCCCAGTGCAATTATCAGAACAGTTGTAGGGGAACAGGTAAGAACCGTGTCGCCAGTGGAGTGGCGGGAGTTTTTTCTTAAAAGGGGGCATGTAAGCGGCGATGCGTGGGTCATAGACGCCATGCTTGGCAAATGGAGACAAGAAGGGCTCTGCCATTGTTGCCGGAGGGAAGACCAGGTTAAGGGCCCAAATCGCCATCAGAGAGAAGATGAAAAATCGCATAATGCTCTCCTTGACTTTTACCTTGCATCTTAACTCTCATCATCCGGACAAGCAACCTGAGCCGGATATTAAGCCTGGGCCGGGGGCACTCCTTAATCGCGTCCCGTTTGAGTAAAGTGGCTGCTTTGAGCGCCCTGACACGCTCGATTAAGAACTGCAGGAAAGCATCGAACAACCCGCCCGATGGCGCGCCCATTCCGGCCGCTTGCCGGCCAACGGTTGCTCCGCGTAGGGCTGTCGCATCACCTGCAGCAGCTCACTGACCAGGCTGTGATCTCCCGTTTCGGCCTTATCGATCGCCATTTGCGCCAGGTAGTTGCGCAGCACGTACTTGGGGTTGACAGCCTGCATGCACCGCCGGCGTTCATCGCTGTCGAATCCGTCTTTTGCGACCCGCTGCAGGTAGCTGCTCAGCCAGGCTGCGATTTGCGCCAGGTGGTGACCGGTCAGGGCTTCCGGCTGGTAGTAAGCCTCGCGCAGCGGGGCGAGTAAACTGGCATCATTCCGGTCTTTTGTCGGGGTCAGATCAGCTAACTTGCGGTAGAAAATCGTCATGTCGGTTTCCACCAGCTGCAGCACTTTTTCCAGCTCAGAGATCAAGGGCAGATCAGTCTCCGCCTCGAAGCTCTTCAAACCAAGCTTTTGCGCCATCATCGCCTGCCAGCCCTGCTTGTAACTGTCCCCATAGATCTGCAGGGCCGCCTCCAGCGGCTCTGCCTGCTTGACCAGCGGATAGATGGCGTTGGCCAGCTGGGCGAGGTTCCAGAGGGCCATATGGGGCTGGTTGCCGAAACGGTAGCGACCGCCGGCGGCGTCTGTGGTGTTTGGCGTCCAGTCGGGGTTGTAGTCATCGATCCAGCCGTAGGGGCCATAGTCGATGGTCAGGCCGAGGATCGACATGTTGTCGGTGTTCATCACGCCGTGAACAAAGCCGACGCGCATCCAGTGCACGATCATCGCCGCGGTACTGCGGCAGAGCTCTTCGAACCACTGTAGGTAAACGGCCACCGAGGGCTCGCCCAGGTGGGGGAAATCAGTCCTGATGGTATAGTCGAGCAGCTGGCGCAATAGTTCGATTTCGTTGCGTGAGCTGAAAATCTGAAAGCTGCCGAAACGTGTGAAAGAAGGCGCAACCCGGCAGACCACGGCGCCCGGTTCCTGTTTGGGATGGCCGTCGTAGAACATGTCGCGGGTGACCTGTTCGCCAGTGAGCAGCACACTCAAGGCACGGGTGGTTGGCACGCCGAGGTGGTACATCGCTTCGCTGCAGAGGAATTCGCGCACCGAGGAGCGCA
>SBFN01000231.1 GCA_006226895.1 Deltaproteobacteria bacterium
ACCATCACCCTGCAGGGAGGACATGTCGATTTCAGCGATCGTCACCTCCCCCGACTGTTCACAGCAGATATGCGCGATCTCGGCGGACGGATCGAAGGCCTAAGCTCCGCAGCTGAGTCACGCGCTCAGGTCGACCTGAGAGGGCAGTTACGCAGTCAGTCTCCGTTGCAGATCAGCGGCGTCATCAACCCTCTGGCGGAACAGCCTTTTCTCGACCTCAAGTTGGATTTCCATGACATCGAACTCAGCCCACTGTCACCCTATTCCGGCAACTATGCCGGCTACCTGATTGAAAAGGGCAAGCTCAACCTGGCGCTCGAATATTATCTTGAGGACAACCGACTCAAGGCCAAAAACAAGCTTTTCCTCGATCAATTCAGCTTCGGTGATGAAATCGAAAGTGAGAATTCGACCGAACTGCCGGTGAAACTGGCGGTGGCCCTGCTCAAAGACCGCAACGGCGAGATTCATCTCGACATCCCGGTCTCCGGAAGTCTCGAGGATCCCCAGTTCAGCATTGGTGGTGTGATCTGGACAGTCGTTAAGAATCTGTTGATTAAAGCCGCAACCTCACCCTTTGCCTTGCTCGGAGCCATGTTCGGTGACAGCGAGGAGGACTTCAGCCACGTTAATTTTGCCTACGGCTCATCATCGTTGAGTTCTGCAGAGGCAGAGAAATTGCGGCGCATGGCGCAGGCCCTGGCCGACCGGCCCGGCATTGACGTCGAGGTCAGTGGCTTCGTTGATCTGGAAAACGATGAAGAAGGCTACCGCAGCGAGTTGCTCAACAGACAGGTTAAGCGACTCAAGTACCTGGACCTGGTCAAGAATGATCAGCTCGAGGAAGGAAATACAGAAGAGAATGTGGTTGTGCCTGTTGAAGAATATGACGAATACCTCTGGCGGGTCTATCGCAAGTCGGACTTCCCCAAACCTCGCAACTTTATCGGCATGACAAAAAAAATCCCCCCCGCAGAGATGGAAAAAATGATCTACACCCACACACAGGTCACCCCGGGCGACCTCGCCGAACTCGCCCAGGCCCGGGCTCTTGCTGTAAAGGGGTACCTGATCGACGAGGGGCAACTGGAACCGGGGCGCATCTTCCTTAAGAAACCGGACATCACGACGACTCCGGAAGAGGAAACGACCTACCGTGCCAGGGTTGAACTTGGCGCCACTGTGCATTGACCTCAGCGTTCATCAGCAAGAGCTCTTGTCAGACAATTTACGACCTGCGGTGAGCTCTACTCCAGAGAAGGCTCAAATAATACCAAAACAACCAAATTTCCAGAGCAACACGCTTTTGAAGCCTTGTTCCTCTGGACCCTTTTGCGTTATGTTACCGGGGTATTATTAATTTCCAAGGAGTCTAAATCGTCATGCTCTCACGTTTTATCATGGTTGTTTTGATCGCCGGGCTGGGTTATCTCGTTTACACAACACCTAAAGTTGAAGACCACAAAGCCTTCCTGCTCACCGAACTGCAGCAGACTTACCTCATCCCTGAGGAGATGCAGGAGCAGATATGGAAGGAAGTCGACTATTCGAACTTCTTCGTCTGCTCATTCATGAAGACATCAGTAGGCAGCACGATGATCACCTCCGGCTTCCTGAAAAAGGTCAAACTGATCGACACCGAGTGGGTCGACAAAGTTAAAACCAAACTGCATCGTCAGGCCGAAACCTATTAAAACAACTGGCAAAGGCCTCTCTACTTTTTCGGTTTCCGGCACTGGTGTCCTTAAAATCGTGAGAGTAGAACAACAACGCTTGGCACAATGCCGCCTGACGGCAAGCAACAACTAAGCGAGAAACATTTGAACCCTGTGGCATCTCTTGGTCCGATTTTCACCAATTTTAAAAAACTCGACTGGCGGGTGCTCACCCGGCCCGTCATTCTCAGCGTGCTGGTTGGCCTGGTAACAGGCAGCGCTGCAGTCCTGTTCTATTTCGCCACCAACAGTATCGAGCACCTGTTTCTGGACAACCTGGCCGGCTACATCCCTCCAAAAGAGGGTGCAGAAGCGGTTTTGGCTATGGGCGATCAGATGATCGACAACCTGGCCATGGACCACCGCTGGTTTCTCTTTCTGATTCCGATTATCGGTGGTCTGATCTCAGGCTTTCTGGTTTTCAAATTTGCTCCCGAAGCAGAAGGACACGGCACGGACGCTGCCATCGACGCCTTCCACAACAAGGGAGGCATTATCAGGGGACGCGTCCCGATCATCAAGGGTCTTGCTTCGATGGCAACAATCGGCACTGGCGGCTCGGCAGGCCGCGAGGGACCGATCGCCCAGATCGGTGCCGGTTTTGGCTCCTTCATTGCCACCAGGCTCAAGTTAACCTCCGCTGATCGCCGCATTCTCCTGCTGGCCGGTATGGCCGGAGGGATCGGAGCAACCTTCCGCGCCCCCCTGGGTGGAGCCCTCTTTGCGGTAGAAGTCCTTTATAAAAACCCGGAGTTTGAACATGAGGGGCTGATCCCGGCGATCATCTCCTCGATCACCGCGTTTTCACTCTTCGGAGCCACGACCGGTTGGAAACCACTTCTGGAAACACCTCATTTCAGCTTCGAGCATCCTCGTGAGCTGGTGCTGTTTCTCATGCTCGGCATCATCTGCGCCGGCCTCGGCAAGCTTTACGTCAAATGCTTCTACGGCGCTCAAGATCTGTTCCGCAAGTGGGACTTCCCAGTCATCCTGAAACCTGCAGTCGGTGGCTTCATGCTTGGCCTGCTCGCCATGATCGTGCCCCAAGTGCTCGGCTCAGGCTATGGCATGGTACAGGCCGCCATCTATGGCAAAGTGGCTCTCTGGGTCATGCTGGTTATTGCCCTGGCCAAAATCATTGCGACCAGCTTGACGATTTCCTCCGGTGGTTCCGGTGGTGTCTTCGCCCCCAGCCTGGTGATCGGTGCCATGCTCGGCGGCGCGTTCGGCGCATCGGCAGAGCTGCTCTTTCCGGCGATGATCCACGACCCGCGTGCCTACGTCCTGATCGGCATGGCCGGCTTCTTCTCCGCAGTCTCCAACACACCGATTGCCACCCTGATCATGGTCAGCGAGTTGACCGGTAACTACGGATTACTCGCTCCTCTGATGTTGGTCTGCACTGTGGCAATGATCGTTTACCCACGCAATTCAATTTACCAGAATCAGGTCAAAAGCCGGATTGACTCACCGGTTCATCTTGGTGAATTCATTGTTGACGTTCTGGAAGGGATCAGGGTTCAGGATCTGCAGGAACATGGACGAAAACCCACTTTGATTGCCGAAGGCTTGCCGCTACCCGAGATTCTCAAGCTTATCGCCAATGCCGAGGGCGCTTACTATCCCGTGGTCGATGATGAGTTGCGCATGATCTCTATTTTTTCGGTCAACGACATCCGCCGCATCCTCACCGAGGACCTGCCTCCCAGTCTGGTTCTGGCCGGCGACATCGCGATAACCCGCGTCATCACCACGACTCCCGATGAATCATTAACCGAAGTCATGCGCAAACTTTCCAGTCGCGGGCTTGAAGAGATCCCCGTGGTTGCTGAAGATGACCCGCAACAGGTACTCTACATGCTGACCCGCCGCGCCGTGCTGGCCCGTTACGCTGCAGAGTTGGAAAAGAAAAAAGAGCATTATTCTTCAGATTGATGGGACCTCGATCTCAGCGGTAAAGATGGACGCCATTCAGAACTTGAACCTCACAACAATCGCAGCTCAACTCTCCGGTCACTCGCCACTCCTTCAAGAGCCCGGCCAACGCGGTCATGCCGCCGTTGCCATGATTATCAAGAAGGGGATAACCTCCCCGGAAGTCCTTTTTATCATTCGTGCCGAACATGATCGTGACCCCTGGTCCGGGAATATTGGCTTTCCCGGCGGCAGACTCAATGATACAAACGAATCTCCACAACAGGCAGCCATTCGTGAGACATTTGAAGAGCTCTCACTGGACTTGCGGCCAGCGCGATATCTCGGTCGCCTCGACGATCTTTTTGGCGCCACCATGCCAGTGCTGGTATCCTGTTTTGTCTATCACGTAACAGAACCACTCACACTGAAACCGAACCATGAAGTGGCTTCCACCTTCTGGACACCACTCTCAAAATTATTGGAGAGTGAGCGTCACCAGGAGAGAAACTTCTATTACCAGGACAAGGAACATAGTCTCCCGGCAGTCGAACTGCTTGAACCTCAGCAACCGCTACTATGGGGAATAACCTACCGCTTGATCCGCAGTTTTTTCGATGTTTGCGCAATTGATTTCGGAGTATCAGAAGCAGAGGAGCCTTGAGTCTCAATAGCCAGAACTTGCCTCCACGCAATTCTGCGCTAAAATTCCGTTATCATCACTACGTGCCTTACAAGTCTCAACCCTGCCCCTGCCAAAAAGAGAGGCCTGATGAAGATTCGCCATTTTCGCAGAATCCCGTTTGAAGCAGAGGTTATCCTGAAAGCCGACGAGGAAACCTGCACAGGCCAGCTGTACGATGTTGCCCTCAAAGGTGCCATGGTTGGAACGAAGACTCCCCT
>SBFN01000170.1 GCA_006226895.1 Deltaproteobacteria bacterium
CCCATAGCAAGGGGGCAAATCGTTGCTTCGGTACCACCCGCTATAACAGCATCAGCATCACTACGCTGGATCATTCGATAGGCATCGCCGATTGAATGTGTGCCGGTCGCACAGGCAGAAACTGGAGCAATGTTGGGCCCCTTGGCTCCGCATTTTATTGAAATCTGGCCGCCGGCCAGATTAATAATCGTCATCGGGATGAAAAAGGGACTGACTTTACGATAGCCACCCTTTGACATTGCTTCCTGGTATTTTTCAATAGCGGGCAACCCGCCCATACCGGAGCCAACAACAACGCCAACACGTTCGGCATTATCATCGTTGATTTCCAGGCCGGAGTCAGCAAGGGCCATAGCTGCCGCACCAAGAGCATAATGGATAAAGAGGTCCATCTTGCGGGCCTCTTTCCTGTCAAAAAACTCTTCAGCGGGGAAATCGGTGATCTCACCGGCGATTTTTACAGGCAGATCAGTTGAGTCAAAACGGGTAATAGGGCCGATACCGGAACGTCCATGCATCATCGCGTCCCAGTTCTTTTCTATGCCAGTACCCAGGGGGGAAGTGATTCCCAGGCCAGTTACAACAACTCTGCGCATGAGGCTAATGTCCTCCCAAAACAAAGTCTGTCCCGGCAACTAATAGCTACCGGGCCAGGTTTTGTTATAAGCGACAACCGCAGCTTAAGCTGCGACGATCAAAGTTTTAGGAATTTGCTTCGACGTAGTCGATGGCGTTCTGAACAGTCTGGATTTTTTCAGCATCTTCGTCGGAGATTTCGATATCGAATTCTTCTTCGAGAGCCATAACCAGCTCAACAGTATCCAGGGAGTCAGCACCCAGGTCGTCCATGAAAGAAGCTTCCGTGGTTACCTGATCCTCATCTACACCCAATTGCTCTGCAACAATCTGCTTAATACGCTCTGCATTACTTGCCATTTTATGTTCCTCCTTCTTGGTTTAGATCCGATCTGAGATCGTCTCATTATTATTATACGAAAACCCTTTGTGGGTTACATATACATTCCGCCATTAACGCCGAGGACCTGGCCAGTGATATAGGCTGACTGCTCGGAGGCGAGAAAAATTACAGCGTTGGCAACATCTTCAGCTGACCCGGGGCGACCCAACGGAATCTGATCCGTCATAGCTTCCTGAGCCTTTCCAGTCATATCTTCAGTCATTTCTGTCGTTATAAACCCAGGGGTAATCGCATTGACCGTTACGTTGCGACGGGCCAATTCTCGTGCAACAGACTTGGTCAAGCCGAGCAGACCAGCTTTGCTGGCGCAGTAATTCGCCTGTCCCGCATTGCCCATCTCACCCACGACCGAGGATATATTAATAATGCGACCCGATCTTTGCTTGCTCATAACCTTCGCCACGGCACGGGTACAGAGAAAAGCACCTTTGAGGTTCGTGTCGAGAACCGCATCCCAGTCAGCATTCTTCATGCGCAGCAACAAGCCATCACGGGTAATCCCGGCATTATTAATAAAAACATCAACCTGACCGTAAGCTTCAACCGTTTTCTTCACAAGGTTGTTTGCATCATCTTCAACGGCAACATCACCAACGACAGCCAGGGCGTCTCCGTCCTGAGATTTTATCTCCGCAGTCAATTCAGCGAGAGCTTCCGCATTGCGGGCGGAGGCAACAACTTTAGCGCCTTGTGACGCAAGTGCAAGGGCAATCGCCCGACCAATGCCTCGTGAGGCGCCAGTAACAATAGCAACTTTATCAGTCAACATAGTCAATATCTCCTGAATTATCCAGCGAGAGCACTAATATCTGCAACGTTCTGTACATTCTGGATCGTGCTGCCTTTGGCCATTCGCTTGGCCAATCCAGAGAGAACTTTGCCCGGACCGATTTCGATATAACGGTCCACGCCAAGGTCAACCATGCTGGCGATTGTTTCCTGCCAACGAACCGGTGCACTAACCTGCTTAACGAGCAATTCATGGATCCGCGTAGAATCCTGATTAGGGGCGGCTTCAACATTGGCAATGACCGGCAGGGTCATTTCTCCGACTTCTATACCGTCCAACACGGCGGCAAGACGCTCACCGGCCGGAACCATCAAGCTGCAATGAAAAGGAGCACTGACCGGCAAAGGCATGGCTCTTTTTGCACCCTTTTCTTTGGCAAGCACTATCGCTCTGTCGACAGCTTCAGTATGGCCGGCAACGACCACCTGTCCGTCACTGTTGAAATTGGCAGGAGCAACAACCTGTCCTTGAGCTGCATCACTACAGACAGCCGCCAGGTCATCGAGGCCCAAACCGAGGATAGCGGCCATTGAACCGGTACCGACGGGAACAGCTTCCTGCATAAAAGTGCCGCGCTGACGTACAACACGAACGGCATCAGCAAAGGCCAGACCACCAGCGCAGACGAGAGCACTGTATTCACCGAGTGAATGTCCCGCAGCAAAGGATGGACTCAGTCCGGACTCAGCGGTGAGAACCCTCAAAGCAGCGACACTCGTTGTGAGAATTGCCGGCTGGGTGTTGGCAGTCAGCTTCAGATCTTCTTCGGGGCCATTAAAACAAAGGGCAGCGATATCGAAGCCAAGGGCATCGTTTGCTTCTTCGAATACTTGGCGTGCAACAGCAAAGTTATCGGCAAGTTCCTTGCCCATACCTGCATGTTGCGAACCCTGTCCGGGGAAAAGATATGCAATCATGTCGTCAGAAACCTTAAGTTCTCGTCGTGTTTATTTACCAGCGCAGCAAGGTTGCCGCCCAGGTAAAACCGCCACCAAAAGCATCAAGCAAAACAACATCACCCTCTTTGAGACGACCAGCACGGTTCGCTTCGTCCAAAGCCAGGGGGATCGTTGCCCCAGAAGTGTTGCCGAAGCGATTCACATTGATATAAACCTGATCATCCTTCAAGCCAATCTTCTTTGCTGTCGCGTTGAGGATACGGATATTCGCCTGATGGGGAATAAACAGATCAACGTCCTCTGCTGTCATGCCATTGGCTTCCAAAGCAATATTGGCAACTTCTGACATTGAACGCACGGCAACCTTGAAAACTTCGTTGCCCTGCATCTGTAAAAAGTAGTTTTTCTCCCTGAGTGCTTCCACACTCGGCAAAAACTTGGTACCGAAGCCGGGTTGATAAAGAAGCTCAAGCTGGGTTCCATCAGCATGCAGATGCGTTGAGAGAATCCCGCGATCACCTTCGCTAGCTTCAACAATGACGGCTCCGGCAGCGTCGCCGAAAAGGATGCAGGTGTTACGGTCTTCCCAATTAACAATGCGGCTCAGGACTTCGGCGCCAATAACCAACGCCTTCTTACAGCGTCCCGCTTCGACACGATCTATGGCACAGGACAATGCATAGAGAAAACCGCTGCAAGCAGCAGAGATATCAAAAGCTCCGGCATTCTTGGCGCCCAGATTACCCTGAACAATACAAGCCGTTGCAGGCCATGGATAATCACCGGTAATAGTACCGACAACAATCAGGTCGAGGTCTTCTGCTGAAATCCCGGCCATCTCCATGGCACGTTCTGCAGCACGTGTCGCCAAATCTGAGGTTTGCTCGCCATCAGCAGCAATGTGACGCTCGCTAATCCCCGTACGCGCCCTGATCCATTCATCGTTCGTGTCGAGGAATTTCTCGATGTCCAGGTTGGTCAGAACTTTTTCAGGGACATAAGATCCGGTACCGGTAATGCGTGCTCTGATCACAATTTTACTCCTTAAAGTAATGAATCAACTGTAAATCACTATCTATGAGAGTATCAATTCTCGATCTGGAGCTCTTCGAGACGCTCACTCATCTTGCTGATTAGCTGATGTGTCTCGCTGTCATGAGCCATTTTAATGGCATTCATAATGGCCTGGGGATTGGAACTGCCATGACAGATCATTGCCGTTCCCTGTACTCCCAGTAACGGAGCGCCACCATATTCGGCATAATCGACTTTTTTCTTAAAAGCCTTGAGTGCTGGACGCGCGAGAAGATAGCCCAGTTTGGACAAAAGCCTGGAACCAAACTCTTCCCTCAGAATAGCACCAATCGCCTCCGCAAGACCTTCCGAGACCTTCAAAACAACATTGCCAACAAAACCGTCACAAACGACAACGTCAACATGAGCATTATAAATGTCACGGCCTTCGGTGTAGCCAACATAGTTAAGCGAAGTTCTCTTGAGAATCTGGTTGGCCTCACGGGTCAACTCGTTGCCCTTGGACTCCTCCTCGCCATTCGACAAAAGACCAACACGAGGGGTAGGCTTACCAAGCATCTGGGAAGCGTAGACGCTGCCCATCAAGGCAAACTGAACGAGATGCGGCGGCTTGCAATCAACATTCCCGCCGACATCCAGAACCAGGGTCCGGTCCTTGAGGTTAGGAACGACGGTCGCTATGGCCGGTCGATCAATACCCGGAATGCGCTTGAGAACAAACATGCCTGCGGCCATGGTTGCACCGGAGTTACCGGTACTGACAACGGCATTGACACGACCCTCTTTGAGCAGATTAAAGGCGACCCGAATGGA
>SBFN01000156.1 GCA_006226895.1 Deltaproteobacteria bacterium
GCGGAAAACATTGGCGTCAATCCCCTGATGGTGCGTGTCGCGGCTTACTATCACGACATTGGCAAGATCAGAAAACCGCAGTACTTTATTGAGAATATTGGCGGCCAGGAGAATCGACACGATAAGCTGGCGCCCTCCATGAGCGCGCTGGTCTTGATGGCCCACGTTAAAGATGGCGTCGAAATGGCCCGGGAAAGTCGTCTGGGACAGGATCTGACGGATATTATTCGTCAGCATCACGGCACCAGCCTGATGAAGTTCTTTTACGATCGGGCAAAGAGCAAGGCTGATCCCGAGGTTGAGCAGATTGACGAGCGCGATTATCGCTATCATGGTCCCAAACCGCAGACCCGCGAGGCCGCTTTGATCATGCTGGCTGATGCGATCGAGGCTGCCAGCCGAACCCTGACCGATCCGACTCCGGCACGTATCCAGGGGATGGTGCAGAAAATTATCAACAATATCTTTATTGACGGGCAACTCGATGAATGCGAATTGACCTTGAAGGATATCAACAATATTGCCAAAAGCTTCAAGCTGGTCCTCGGTGGTATCTTTCACTATCGTGTCGATTATCCGGAGCCTGTCAGCAAAGAACGCAGCGTAGAGAAACCAACCAGGAGTTTAGATGAAGATCGCGATAGAAAACCAACAGAAGAGCCAGAAGATCCGCAAGATTCAACTGCGAAAGGTAGCACAGAGGATCTTAAGCGCCTCGGCATGTCCTGAGGCCCATCTTTCGATTCTGATTGTTGATGATGCCGCTATCCAGGAGATTAATCGCGACTACCTGAACAAGGACCGACCCACCAACGTTATTTCGTTTGCCATGCAGGAAGGTGAGGGGGGCGGCGTCCAGCCCGATCTGCTCGGTGATGTGGTGATCTCTGCAGAGACCGCCGCGCGCGACGCCAGCGAGGCGCAGAATTCCTTTGAAAGTGAACTGTATTTCCTGCTGCTCCATGGTATCCTGCATTTGCTCGGTTACGATCACGAGCGCGGAAGTGAAGAAGATGCAAAACTTATGGAAGCCAGAGAACGAGAAGTCTTTACTTTGATCCGTGAGGAGTTTCTTGCTGAATGAAGGTTGAGCCTACCAAGCCCAAGGGGTTCATCGGTAGCCTTAATTGTGCAATCGAGGGCATCCTCTGGGCTGCCAAGACACAGCGCCATATGTTTTTCCACCTGGTTGCGGCCATCCTGGTCCTGGTCTGTTCTCTGGTCTTGCGTCTATCTCTGCACGAATTTGCCCTGCTGGCCCTGGCGATCACCCTGGTTCTGTTTGCCGAACTTGTCAACACGGCGATCGAAGTGGTAGTCGATCTGGTTTCACCTGATTTTCATCCCCTCGCCCAGCGCGCCAAAGATGTTGCCGCCGGAGCTGTGCTTCTCGCCAGTGTCGGTGGGGTGTTGCTTGGTTATCTGGCGGTGTCGAGATTCTTCTTTACGGACGGAGCGAGCGCCAGCCATGAGTTTATGCGGTCTACGGGGAATGTCGCGATTATCTCCGTGGTCGTGGTCGTGCTGCTGGTGATTCTGGCCAAGGCCCGTGTAGGCAGGGGCTCGCCGTTGCATGGTGGTATGCCAAGTGGGCATGCCGGAGTGGCTTTCTCCATTGCCACCTCGGTGGCTTTTTCTGATGTTGGCCTTTTGGTGATCGTGTTGGCCTGGTTTCTTGCTGCGCTGGTCGCGCAAAGCAGGGTTCTTCTTGGCGTTCATAATTTAAGAGAGATTGTTGCAGGCGGCGTGGTCGGCATCTTGACGACCCTGGCCCTGCAACTGGCTTTTCACTAACTGAACAGGAGTTTTCTACTAGTGGAAGATGATCAAAACCCGCAACGCAACTCATTCAGTTCAACCTTTAGTCGTCTTTTCAGGGGGCGTTCACGGGCTTTAACGGAAAAGGAACTACAGGACGCGATCAACAGTTCCGAAGAAGAGGGGATCCTCAACGAGTCAGAAGGTGACATGTTGCAGTCGATCTTTGAATTCGGGGACACCATTGTTCGTGAAGTGATGGTGCCTCGCACTGACATGATCTGCTGTCCTGCCGAAGCGACTCTGAGTGATTTTCTCGAATTGATCATACGTTCCGGGCACTCCCGTGTCCCTCTCTTTGAAGGCTCTACCGACAAAATCGTTGGGGTTGTCTATGCAAAAGACCTGTTGCGCAACTGGGGCGCAAACGATGAGACTCTGACGCTGATAGACGTCATGCGCACCCCTTACTTTATTCCTGAAACCAAGCGTATCGATGACCTCTTGAAGGATTTTCGGACACGCCGGGTGCATATGGCGATCGCCGTAGATGAGTATGGTGGGACTTCCGGTCTGATCACGATAGAAGACCTGCTTGAGGAAATCGTTGGCGATATTCAGGATGAATACGATCTGGAGATCCCCTGGCTGCAACCACAGGATGACGGCACGCTTCTGGTGGATGCCAGGGCCAATGTCGAAGAATTGGAAGAATACTTCGATATCGAAATCCCCCGTGAAAAGTTCGATACGGTTGGCGGTTATCTGTTCCACCTGTTGGGCAACGTGCCGCAAAAGGGTGAGAAGGTCAGTGATAACGGGCTGGTCCTGATGGTTGAAGACTCTGATGAGCGTAAAATTGACAAGGTCCGCGTCTGGCGCGACGCTGAAGTTTCTGGAACAGAGTAATAATGCGCCGATTCCTGCCAGATAAAACAACCTGCTTCAGCGCCTTATCAGGCTTCCTGCTGGCGTGCTCTTTCCCCCTTCCGGACTATCATCTGCTCGCCTGGCTCGGGCTGATTCCCCTGATCATGGTCATGTCGAAGCGGCCATTCAAGAGTGGTTTTGTCGCCGGGGTAGTCTTCTTTGCAGTGACCCTCTATTGGCTCAATATCGTTATGACCACCTATGGTCATCTGCCCGTCCTTCTCTCTTTTCTGCTCTATCTGCTGCTTGCTGCCTATCTGGCCCTTTACTGGGCGGTTGCTTCCTGGGCATCCTGTCGTCTCAGGGAATTCAGAGGTTACTCCTTTGCGTTAACCTTGCCGGTGTTCTGGGTTGCCCTGGAGTTCCTGCGGGAGTTCTTGCTGACCGGCTTTCCCTGGGCAACCCTCGGTTACTCACAGCACGACTGGTTGCCGATGGTTCAATCTGCGGACCTTTTCGGTGTCTATGGCGTGAGCTACCTGATTGTCTTATCTAACGCAGCTCTTGCCGAGTGCTTTCTGCTCAAGAGTCGTAGACCTGGGCAAGGGGGGCTCTGGAAAACCCTTGCCGTAGCAATTGTCCTGCTGTTCGGGAACTATGCTTACGGAGCCTGGTCTCTGCAACAGGAACTTGATGCCCGTGCAGAATCGTTGGCTGTGACTGTGGTGCAGGGCAATATTCCACAAGAGCTCAAGTGGAGACCCGAGAGTCAGCTCAACACTGTGCAAACCTATCGAGACCTGTCGTTGCGGGCCGAGCAAGACGGAGCCAGGGATTTGATCGTCTGGCCAGAAGCCGCCATGCCATTTTATTTTCAGGATGGAGGGCCTCTGGCTGATTCTGTTAGCGAACTCGCTGCTGAGGCAAAAACCGCTCTCCTCTTTGGCAGCCCTGCATACCGCCGAGATTCTGGCAGTTTACGTTATCTGAACAGTGCTTTTCTGCTTTCGCCGACGGCCGAAGTACAAGGGCGCAGTGATAAAATCCACCTTGTCCCCTTCGGCGAATATGTCCCCCTTGGCACGTTTCTGCCTTTTGTTAACAAGCTCGTCGCCGGTATCGGTGATTATTCTCCCGGTGAGATCAACCCCTTGCCGATTGGATCGCACAACCTTGGCGTTCTGATCTGTTACGAGGTGATCTTTCCTGAGTTGGCGCGAGAATATGTCCGCCAGGGCAGTGATTTGTTAGTGAATATCACCAATGATGCCTGGTTCGGCAAGTCATCGGCGCCCTGGCAACATCTGGCGATGGCCCGTTTCCGGGCGATCGAGAATCGTGTCTGGGTGGCGCGTGCTGCCAATACCGGTATTTCCGCCTTTATCGCCCCATCGGGAAAGGTTGTTAAGAAAACCGGCCTTTTTGAGACAGCTGCCCTGTCGTCTGGGGTTGGCTTGGGAGCTCAACCAAAGCTTTACTCACATATGGGTGATCTGATTCCCGGGACTTTCCTGCTGATCTGTCTGCTCTGGTTGCTTCAGACCCGCCGGCGCTTTTTTTAACGCAAAGGCGCAACTCACGCGGAGGCGCAGAGGTCGCAGAGAAAACAAACCATGGACAAGCCTTATTTTCAGCGATCTCTGCGTCTCGAGTGAGCAGAGCGAACGGGTGTGAGTCGTTTTGTGCCCTTAACGGTTTCATTTTCCCTAATGGATAAACTGGGGCGATTTAGATAACCAGACAAACTTTTTCGGCTCATTATTCTGATCACTTGCCATACTTTTTAAGAAAATCCCCAAATCCATGAAGTTTCCTTGTTCCGTTCGTTGACTACAGGTATAATCCGCTGTTCGACTTTAGCGGTGGGAGTTTATAATGTT
>SBFN01000181.1 GCA_006226895.1 Deltaproteobacteria bacterium
CCATCGTAGCGGCCGCCGGAGCAGACTGCTCTGCCAAAGCCCGACAGGAAGCCCTGAAAGACCAAGCCGCTATGGTAATCGAAACCGCGCATTTCACCAAGGTCTAAAGTGATATGCTCTTCAACACCGTACACGGTGAGAACCTCCAGTACCTTTTCCAGCTCATCCAGAGCTTTTTGTGATGCAGGGTTGGAGATCGCCTTGCGCGCCCGGTCAAGCGTCCCGCGGCCACCGTAAAGTCTGGGTAAAGCTAGAAGCTCCGTGCGCTGCTGATCGTTTAGCGGCAGTGTCTTGAGCAGTTGCTGCAGGCCGGAAAGATCTTTCGCTGTGATCGCAGTGCGCAGGGTCAGGCCCTGCTTCGCATCCAGGGGCAGGTCGTTCAGAATGCCACGCAGGAATTCGACCTGGCCGATATCGATAGTGAACTCGGTGGCTCCGACAGACTGCAGGCACTTCACGGCCATGGCAATCATTTCCGCATCGGCTTCCGGGCCGCTGAGCCCGATCAGTTCCACGCCTGACTGGAAAACTTCACGGTCTTTGCCGAGACGTTGCTCTGTATGCCTCAGAACGCGGCCGTTGTAGCAGAGACGAAATGGCAAGGGCATCTCACGCATGCGGGTCGCCGCAATCCTTGCAACCTGAGGCGTGATGTCTGGTGGAAAAGCAACCAGCCGGCCGGTTTGGCGGTCATCAAAGCGAAAGGTGTTGGCACGCAGGTCATTTCCCAACCCGAGTTCAAGAACGGCCAGGTCCTCGAGGATTGCCGGAGCTACGGGGCGGAAGCCCCAGGCCCCGTAGATGCTACGCAAAGTGTTTTGCAGGTAGTCCAGTTTGGCCGCTTTAACCGGCAGGAAATCCTTTACGCCGGTTGGCAGTCGTGTCTCTATGATGTTAGGCACTTTCACGTCCTTCTAGAAAATTATAAAACAATCTGGTGCGCGGCGACGATATGCTCGTGGGCGCGCAATCTTTCCAGAGTTTCATCTGGAATGCAACTGTCAACATTAATCAAAGAGACGGCCTGACCGTCGATCGAGTGGCGGGTCAGGTTCATGCCTGCGATGTTAATTTCAGCCTCACCCAGCAGTTGGCCGATAAAGCCGATGATGCCGGGATGATCTTCGTTGAAAAGAACCAGGAGGTGGCCGTTGGGCAGCGCCTCCACGTTACAGCCATTGACGCGCACGATACGGTAGTCATCTTCTCCGAACAGGGCGCCACAAACCGAATTTTCGCCGTCAGCGCCGACCACTTCCAGGCGGATCAAGCTGGAAAAGCCGCGGGTCGATTGGCTGCGGGTCTCGGTGACGCGAATGCAGCGTTCTTTGGCCAGAAACGGGGCGTTTATATAGTTAACTTCGGAGCCGACCATCGGCTTGAGGAGCCCTTTCAGGGCGGCCATGGTCAGAGGCTCGGTCGGGTTGTTGGTCACAGTGCCTGCATATTCAATGCGGATTTCTTTGAGCCCCTTGCCATAGAGCTGCGCAAGGAACGAGCCAAGACGCTCGGCCAGGTCCAGGTGGGGTCGTAAGGTTGCCAGCAGGTCAGCGCTGATCGAGGGGACATTAACCGCGTTGACAATAATGCCTTTGGTCAGCAGGTCAACCACCTGGTTGGCGACCTGTACGGTGACATTGACCTGTGCGTCGCGGGTCGCGGTGCGCAGATGCGGCGTACAGATGACCTGCTCAAGCTGCAGCAGGGGGTTGTCCGATGCCGGCGGCTCCTGGCTGAAAACATCGATCGCCGCTCCGGCGACACGACCTGACTTGATTGCCTCGACCAATGCTTCTTCATCAATCAGGCCTCCGGTTGCACAATTGATGACATGGCAACCGGGCTTGATACGTGCCAGTGTTTCATTGTTGAGGATGTTGGCGGTTTCCGCGTTGTACGGAGTGTGCAGGGTTAAAAAGTCGGAGCGGCTTAGCAAGCCTTCAAAATCAACCTGCTCTGCACCGAGCGTGCGGACGGTGTCTTCCGTCAGGTATGGATCGTAAACAATCGGCTTCATCTTCAGGGAAAGAGCTCGCTCAACAACCATTCGGCCAATCTTTCCTGCGCCCAGAACGCCGAGTGTTTTTCCTGCGACCTCGATGCCGAGAAAACGATCAGATTCCCATGCGCCCTTCTTGGTTGACTGGCTGGCCGCCGGGATCTGTCTGGCCAGGGCAAAGATCATGGCGATCGTATGCTCGGCAGTGGTGGTGGTGCTGCCGAACGGGGTGTGCATGACCACGACCCCCTTGAGGTTGGCCGCTTCCAGGTCGAGGTTTCTGGTGCCTACGCCGGCGCGGCCAATAACCTGCAGTTTGTTGGCCGCCTGAAAGATCTCTTCGGTTATAGCCGTTCCACTGCGTACGATCAGTGCATCAACTTCGGCGACGGCTTCCAGAAGTTGTTCTGTCGTCAGGCCTGGCTGGTAGTCAAGTTCTACACCCTCGGCTTGTTCGAGAACCTGTAACCCCTCGCTGGGGAATTTGTCAGAAACGAGTACTCTCATGGTGCCGACCCATAGCTGTTTGGAAGAAGTGGATGCTTAAGTTATAAGACAACATAGTAAACTAGCAACCGGCCCCTCCTCTGTCAAGGTGAAAGGCCGGAGCTGTAAATGACTGAATCGACGTCAGTTTGTATTCGACAAATTCTTTAGAAATGCGATCAGTAAACGCACGCCAACACCGGTGCCACCCTTGGGTGTATAAGGGCTTGCCTGGTCACGCCAGGCCGTGCCGGCGATGTCTAGGTGAGCCCAGTTGAAGTCCTTGGCAAACCTCTTTAAAAAGGCTGCAGCCGTAATGGTCCCGGCCGGACGACCGCCAACATTTTTCACATCGGCCACGTCGCTCTTGATCTGCTGGTCATAATCCTCCCAGAGCGGCAGCTGCCAAAGCCGCTCGCCGCTATCGTCACCGGCGACCCGTAAGGCGTCCACAAGTTCCTGATTATTGCCGAGAACCGCTGTCGCATGATGGCCCAAAGCGATAATGCAGGCGCCGGTCAGGGTCGCCAGATCAACGACCAGCTTCGGCTCGTAGCGTTTTACGTAAGTCAGGGCATCGGCGAGGATCAGGCGGCCTTCGGCGTCAGTGTTAAGGACTTCAATTGTCTGGCCGGAGAGGCTGGTGAGGATGTCTCCCGGCCTGTAGGCGGTGGCCGAGGGCATATTTTCAACAGCGGGAACGATGCCGACCAGGTTGACCGGCAACTCCAGAAGAGAGGCTGCTAACATGGTGCCGATGACGGCCGCCCCACCGGCCATATCCATCTTCATCTCATCCATTTTTTCGCCCGGCTTCAACGATATTCCGCCTGAGTCAAAGGTGACGCCCTTGCCCACCAGAGCCACGGGTGCTTCGTCTTTGTGGCCGCCCTGATGCTCGAGAATAATGAGGCGCGGCTCGCGTGCGCTGCCCTGGGCCACGCCGAGAAGAGCACCGCAACCTTCTGAGGTTAATTCTTTCTGGCCGAGGATTTTGCAGTTTAGTGTGCTCTGCTCCGCTGCAAGCTGCGCCTGTTCGGCGAGGTAGTCAGGAGATTTGATGTTACCGGGAGCGTTGACGAGATCTCGCGTCAACATGACCGCCCGGCTGATCTTTCGCGCGTTTTCAACGGCAGCCCCGCAGCTTTTTTTATCCTGCCCTTCTGTGATTATCAGGGTGACTGCCTTTGGCAGCTTGCGCGCACTTTTCGCTTCTTCTCCGAGGAACAAGTCGTAGCGGTAGCAGGCTAACAAAAGTCCTTCTGCCAAAGCCTGGAACCTGGCGGTCTGGTCGCGCTCTTCACGCTGAAAAGGTAAAGCGAAGGCCAGTTGACCGAACTTTTTCTCTGTGACCCTATTCATGGCCTGTCCGGCTGCCCGACGAACCTTCTCGTCGGAGACCTTTCCTGCTTGGCCGAGACCGACGAGGAGGACCCGTTCAGCCGGCAGATGACCTGCCGGCTGAAAGAGGATCTGCTCATCCTCTTTGGCAGAGAATTCGCCATTGCGCTTTGCCTTGAGGAGGAGGCCGCCGAGTTTCTGGTCAAGCTCTTTCATGAGCGGTTCGGTAAAGTCCTTCTCGCAGAGACCGATGACCAGGCACGAAGTTTTTATTTGTAGAGGGGAGGTTTTGCGAATATTTAGGTCCATCTAATAACTCTCCTTGACAATGAATTCAGACTGTTTTCGTTGATGGCAATGATAAGCGGGTTTTTAGCTTTTGGCTAGTTGTATCTATGGTTTTCAACTTAAGCGTCCATCCTCTTTTTCATCTGAGCCGTCTCTGTGGAGGCCCGTTGTCTGCGAAGTCTCTTCCCGGGTGCTCTTCTGAGCTATTCTTCAACGTGAAAAATAGCACTTCCCGGTTGCGCTTGTCTCGGTTCCTGAGATATGTTTTCATCAAGACTGTCTCTTCGAACGATCTTCCCGGTCTGAATTGTTGTCCCCAGGACATCTCCTCATCTGGAAGCCCTGAACTTTTATGCGTCAACTAGTTAAAGCCGTTCAATCCAAGCGCTCCGGCGCGTTGCAAAGTGAAAGCTCCTCTGCTGGTTTTTTCAGGGGTATTCGTTTCCGTCTCGTTTCGTTCGTTCTGTCTTTACTTGTAGTTACGACCTTCAGCGTCTCTTTTATTGTTGTGCAAATCCTGGATTCCTCCCTGCTGGATTCTCTCGTCAAGCGGGGAAGTGCGATCACACAGGCCGCTGCCGTCCCCGCCGGATTCAGCCTATTGGAGAACGATCGTCTGGCATTGGATAATCTCGTTGCCCAGATAAAAGCCTCCCAGGAAGAGCTGGTATATGTCGCTATCCTGGATCTTGAAAAAAATATCCTTGCACATGATCGACTGGACCGGGTTGGTGAACAACTCCCTTCTTTGACAGGCGAGTCGATAGCGCATGCTCATGATGTTGCCATTGTCAGGGGGCAATATGAAGGGGGCGATAGCTTTGAGTTCAGGCGCCCGATCTATTTTGCTGACCAGCATGTGGGGAGTGTTGTTGTTGCTGTCAGCGCCAGTAAGTTAATGGCCTCGAAGGCTTTGGCGCATCGACAAATTTTCACAGTCGCCACATTTGTGACGATCCTGGCCTTGCTCGGCGCGATTCTGATTTCAATGATTTTCACTCGCCCCATCGAGCGTTTGGCTGACGGCGTTTCTAGGCTGCAGAAAGATGAGTATGTTGAGGATGTTCCGGTTCGATCACGTAATGAGCTGGGCATGTTGATTCGCAACTTCAACAAGATGGCAAGGACGATCCAGAAACAGAAAACAAGCTTGCAGGGCTATGCGGAGGAGCTGGAATCGTCATACAATGATATCGTTAGAATTCTGGCCGCGGCTCTAGATGCCCGGGATAATTACACCTATGGGCATTCGGCCCGTGTTGCGCATTTTGCAATCGCTGTCGCTGAGAGACTCGAGTTTACAAAGGAGGAATTAAAAGAGCTGGAGATGGGCTGCTTGCTTCATGACATAGGTAAGATCCATGTCAGAGACGCTGTACTTAATAAGCAGTGCGGCCTTGATCAGAAAGAGTCTCTGGAGATCTCTCAACACCCTTTGCGGGGCGCCCAGATCCTTGAAATTGCACCTTCGTTGCATAAATATATTCCCGGTGTAAAGCACCACCACGAGCGTTTTGACGGGACAGGCTACCCTGATCAGTTGAGTGGCGACGAGATCCCTGTGCACGCCCAGATTCTTGCTCTGGCAGATACTTATGACGCCATGACAAGTTCGAGACCCTACCGAAAGGGGCTCAGCCAGGAAAGGGCGATTGCAGAAATCAGGCGCTGTAGCGGTAGTCAGTTTAACCCGAAGCTTGCTGAAATCTTTATCGATATCGTCCCTGTTGTTTCTGCCCGGTTGGTGGATGATCGGTTGCCTCTGGAGGCACTATGCGTATCGTAACTTTTGCTGGCATTTGTTGCCTGATCCTCACTGTGCTGTTTTCCGGTTGTTCTGCTGTGATTGATGCCCCTGGCCCTGTGGTGGTTGAGAAGGAGAACGCAATCCAGGAACCCCGCAAGACCATCGAACGACTGTTGGCCGAAGGCTCTTTGGTGAAGGCTCACGATGCTCTTCGTGATGCTATAGGTGGTGACGCCTCGGAAACCTCTTTGGCGGATGTTTACGAGCAAGTGGAGAATCGTCTTTTGGGAGAGGCCGCACGCGCTGAGGGGAAAGGTCACTTTGATACGGCGGGCAGATTCTACCGCATGGCTTTGGGTCTCTATCCGAAGAGTTCACAACTTCGAACCGCTTTAGTTATGACCGAAGAAGCGATCAAGCTGAAGATTGATGAGTGCGCGGATGAACTGATGAAAAGCGGTTTGGTTGCTTACCGTGAGGGCGACTTGGCTGAAGCTGTGGCTGTTTGGGAGAAAATTGCCCCGTTCTACCCGGATTACTCCCCTTCTAACGTTGCAATTAAGACTGCTAAGCAGCAAATTGAAAATCTCGAAAGATTGGCCCCAGACAAAGCGAACTGATTGGCGACTCTTTGGGCCTGCAACGCATTGTAACGGTGCGTTTTCTTTCTTCCCCCAAGGCTTTGACATTTTCTCTCAGGAGGCTAGACTGTTACGTGGGGTTTTGCAAATCTAATGGCTTCAGGAGGTTGCGATGTTAGGGTTTAAATTTAAATTTTGTTTGCGGGTTGCTTTAATCTTTGGTTTGTCCGTTTATCTGTTTGCATGCCAGTCGGGTATGTCGCCTTCGAGTACGCCGGTAGTGGCGAGTGCCCCTGGAGCAGAATGGGTTGGAGAGTATGTTGATGGTCAGGGAGGAACAGGTATTCGTGGCCATGTCTATGTCGAGGCCAATGGTAAGGCCCTCCCCGGAGCATATGTCAATATCTATCCCGATGCAGTCACTAATCTGCTTGGTCCTTCCAAGTTCATGTCAATCCCAACTGATGATGCTGGCAATTTCCAAATGGATGTGTCGCCGGGGGTCTATTATGTCGTCGCTCGCAAGCGACTGAGCGGCCAACCCACAGGGCCATTGTCTCCAGGTGATTATTATTCTGAGCATCAGCGGTTGGTGACCAAGGTTGAGGAAGGTAAAGTCGTGGTTGTTAAGCTGCCGGTGGCTATGATGAAGGCACCGATGTTCTTTAATAGCCGACAGACGGATCAACAGACGGAAACCGGGATCAAGGGTGTCCTGATGAATCAGGCAGGGCAGCCGGTACGGGGGGGCTTCGCCATGGCATATGTGAACGAGGAGATGAAGCGGTTGCCCGATTTTATCTCCACACTCTCCGACGAGCAGGGCCAGTTCACCCTCTACCTTCCTGAGGGTGGAACTTATTACGTAGGGGCTCGTATTCAGGCTTGGGACATGCCGACGAATGGTGAACCGTACGGTGTTTACGGTGGAGAGGAGACCCCTGAGCCGATTGAGGTAGTTACAGACAGTTTTATCGAAGAGGTTCGCATCAAGATGACTCCCTTTCAAGGGACGTATAAGCCCGGCAAAAGTCAGCGCCCTTTTTAAGAGGGAGTGAGACTTAAGACGGTTGTTCTGCCAGCAGATTAACTCTGTAGCCCTGCTGCAAACGTAAAGAGCCCGACCTCATGAATGAGGTCGGGCTCTTCAACGTTGTTGCTGGTAAATGTTTTTTTTAAAGTGTTTTGAAAGCCTTGCTTGCGGCTTCGATCGTCTTGTCGAGATCTTCCTGTGAGTGAGCAACGCTCATGAAGCCGGCTTCGTACTGCGACGGGGCGAGGTTGATGCCCTGGTCAAGCATGCTGCGGAAGAAGTTGGAGAAGATCTCAGGTGTCTCTGGTTTGACGTCGCTGAAGTTGAAAACTTCTTCCTGCTGGAAATAGGTGCAGAACATGCCACCCACCCGCTGAAGCGAAGTCGGGACATTAGC
>SBFN01000004.1 GCA_006226895.1 Deltaproteobacteria bacterium
GTATCCATGCTTTCATCTCTTCAGAGTGGGTAAAAAGTCGGAAATTCACACAGACTCTCGGCATAGAGGAAGCGACTCAAAAGCTGCAGACCTTGATGCGTATCATCGTACTGGTCAACGTGGGGCTCTATTTCCTGGTCGTCTGGCAAGTTTTCGACAACCTGACCGAAGCACGTGAATCCTTTTTAAACTACCAGTACAGCTTCGGAGAATTCACCCTGTCAGTTAATATGGTCGTCATGGTGGTCTTTGTCCTCTACCTGACCACTCTCATCTCCTGGGTAATCCAGGCCGTCGCTGAATCGCAGTTTATGACACCACGGAAGATGGATATCGGCGTCAAGGAATCCCTCAAGCGTCTGACCCACTACGGCTTATTCACTATCGGTTTCCTGATTGCCGTAAGCATGGCCGGTCTTGATCTGCAGAAATTCACCATCATGGCCGGTGCCCTGGGGGTCGGCATTGGCTTTGGCCTGCAGAATATCGTCAGCAACTTCGTCAGCGGCCTGATCCTGCTTTTCGAACGGCCGGTCAAGATCGGCGACACCGTCACCATTGGCAATGAATGGGGTACAATCACCAGGATCGGTTTACGTTCGACGGTTGTCGAGACCTTTGATCGCTCGGAGATCATTGTTCCGAACGCCGATCTGGTGTCGCAGCAAGTCACCAACTGGACATTCAGCAGCAAAGTGGTCAGAGTCAAACTGCCGGTGGGCGTTGCTTACGGCAGCCCTCTTGAGAAGGTTCTGGGGATACTTAACAAGGCTGCAAGAGAGCACCCTGATGTTCTCACATACCCGGAACCGAATACGATCTTTGAATGTTTTGGTAACAGTTCGATCGATTTTACTTTACGTTTCTGGGTGCACAGCATTGATGACCGTGTGAAAATCCGCAGTGAGGTGGCCGTAATCGTCGACCGCCTGTTCCGTGAAGAGGACATCACTATTCCCTTCCCGCAACAAGACTTGCATCTCAGTAGTATTGAAGAAAGCTTACAGCCCCTGTTCGGTGGGCAACCTCCACAAATCAAGGCTGAGACAGATGGCATTTCTTAATGATCTTTGAGTAAGAAGCCAAATTGGTTGAGGTAACTTCATCGCATTCAGGGCGCTTGGTTTGTTATTCTTACAACCACTCATGCCTATTTCGGCAGCTTAGCAAACAGTAGGGCGGTCAGTAACTGGTTCTATGCGTCGATTTTCTCTTCTGCTGGTAGTGAAAACTATGTCGTGTTAAATTAGCCTGCATTTTTATTCAATGGAGATACAGTTCACTTACTATGCAATTATTGAGATCTCTTCTGCTCCTGATTGTTCCCGGGACGCTTTTTTCTGCAGCACTTTACCTGCATCTCAAGGTCACGGTCCCTCCGCATGGTTTCCTCTGCTGGAGATGTTCCCTTTTCTGACCGTGGCTGCCGGTCTCTTCCTGGGCTGGAGGTTTAATCGCACCCGTGTGCTCTGGGCGATTGTTCTCCTTATCCTGGTTGAACGCGTTTTAGCTCTGACCACGCCTTTTGCGCGCGAGTACGTTCTGCTGGTTGCTTCGGCCCTGGTGCCATTGAACCTGGCTCTGTTCAGCTGGTGGTCGGAGCGTGGCCTGTTCACAATGCATGGCCTGTTGCGGCTGGTTCTCCTTTTACTTCAACTCGGTGGCGCTTTGTGGCTCTATTTTACACGTGCCGGAGAGGTGATGGCCTGGCTGGGTCGTCATCTCATCGAGAATACTTTTCTGCACCAGTTCCCCCTCTCACAGACCTCTCTACTTGTCATCCTGATAAGCTTTTTAGCTTTGCTGTTTCGATTCTGTCAGAAAATAGAGGCCATCGAATCCAGCTTTTGCTGGGCCCTTGCTGCGACTGTTGCCGGTTTCTGGTGGCCGCAGGATTTTGCTTTCTGGGGGGGCGTTGCCACCTTTCTTCTGACGATTGCATTGATCGAGAGCAGCTTCAAGATGGCCTTTAACGATGAGCTGACCGGACTTCCCGCACGTCGAGCGATGAACGAATTCCTGCTCAAGGTGGGGCGGCGCTATACCCTGGCCATGGTCGATGTGGATCACTTCAAGAAGGTGAATGATAATCATGGCCATGACGTAGGCGATCAGGTCTTGCGGATGGTGGCTACCTGCCTGCGACGGGTCTCCGGAGGCGGGCGGGCCTACCGTTATGGTGGTGAAGAGTTTGCTGTAATCTTCCCGAACAAGGACCTGGAGCGTGCCTTGCCGCACCTTGAAGAACTGCGTGAGACAATCTCCAGGGCCGGGTTTGTATTGAGAGGTCGTAAAAGGCCAAAGCAGAAACCTGAAGGGCAAAAGAGCAAAGGCCGAGGAAAAGGGACCTTGCAGGTGACCGTGAGTATTGGAGTGGCGACTCGTGATGATAAAAAAACGACTCCCGAGCAGCTGATCAAGGCCGCTGATCAGGCTCTTTACAAGGCGAAAAAAGGTGGTCGCAACCAGGTCTGCACAGCGTGACCGATAGATGACTTGACGGGTCATCTCTTCACTCACTCAAATAAAGATAGCCGAGCTTCCGAAAGACAAATACTTTCGGTGAGTTCGGCTTTTTTAATGGCTTTCTCGAAAGGGCTTAAAGGCTGATCAAGGAGATAACTGTTTTATTTCGAGGGTTGGTTACCAGATGCAGGATTATGCCGTGGTCCGCATCCCTTAAGACACTCCATCAGACACCCCTTTTTTGACCTTAACATATTGCCGAGTATACTTAGCAGTGTCTTGGTATGTGTGGGTTCATGAGTATTGATAGAGAGAACTAGCTTTTAGGAAAAGGA
>SBFN01000211.1 GCA_006226895.1 Deltaproteobacteria bacterium
CTTCGACTTAAAATCTATTTTTCACCAGGCGCATACCGATATTCACTTCCAAATGATCGATCACACGGTAGGCAGGCTCGGTGAGGGCCACATCCAGATCAAGATCCCGGAAATAGACATCACGCCTGAAATGGATCAACCCTTCCGGGGAAACCCAGGCTGTCCAGTACTGGACATGAACCGGCAAGGGTTTAATCGGAACCTGTTCCGGGGTCACCGCTTCAAAAAGTTCTTGCAGACGCTCTGCTCCAAGTTCATTCTCCAGCAGGTAAAAAGCGAGCTCCCGTGGTCTTTCGACCCGGATGCAGCCCGAGCTGAAGGAACGGACATTGTTGCTGAACAGATAGGTCTCGTTGGTATCGTGCAGATAAACGTTGAACCTGTTCGGGAACATGAATTTCACACTCCCCAATGGATTCCACGGCCCTGGCTCCATACGCAAGAGGCCTGGGAAAGTTTCCGCCTCAACAGTGTCCCAATCGATCCCCTCGGTATCGACAAACACCCCCTTCTCTTGCCGTGAAAGAATCCGAAAATGCTTTTCTTCGAGATAAGCCGGATTGCTCTTTATCTTTGGCAGCTTGTCTTCCCTGAGGATTGTTGGTGGGACGGTCCAGTAAGGGGCGAACTCGAGATATGTCATGCGTGCAGAAAATACTGGCGTTTTGCGGTACCGGGTTCCGACGATCACCGGCATCTGCATCACGATTTCGTCATCCTCAACGACCTTAAGCGAGAAGTCGGCAACATTCACCCTGATGTGGCGTTTACCGAAGCTTTTCGGCATCCAACGCCATCGTTCAAGGTTCAATTCGATCTGACGAATCCGTTCCTCAACGGAAACATTCAGAGCGGCCAGAGTTTTGGGACCGACCACTCCGTCATCTACCAGCCCATGCCTGAATTGAAACAGGCGTAGCGCCTCTTCCGTCTCGTGATCGTAATCAGTCGTCGTGACCACGGAGTCGGCAAGATCGCCGGTTTTCGACAAGAGCGCACGTATTAAAGGCAACCTTTCATCGCGACCGCCAGGACGAATCGATGGGCCGGAAGGAATTTCGGGCCAGCCTCCGAGGGCAGAGAGCTCCTGATACCGGAGAAGAGTCTCAACCAGGAGGCGATAACCTTCATGAGGAGGGCTCAACCCTTCGAGAACCTGCCCGATACGATGGTTCCTGGTCGCATAATCAAGCAGCTTTAACAGGTCTGCCTTACGTCGCCTGGCACGCCAGTCGACGTGGGCCAAGGCTGGATCGACCTGCCCTTCAACCATATGCGTGGCGTAAGTAAGAAACGCTTGCGAGAGAAAAAGATCCAGGAGGGCTCGATTGGCGGGGGCCAGAGGCAGACTGTGCCGCGAAAAATCAGCCTGAATACGAAGTAAGCCCTCCAACTCAGTCAGGAGGTATTCGTTGCCACATAAACCAAGCGCGCCAGCATTCCGGAGATATTCGAGTAAAGTTCGTGCTTCAGGACTGAGTCGCCAGCCATCAAACCAGACCGGCTGATATTCTCTTTGCTCATAAAGCTTGGCAATCTGATCGTGGGAAAGTAACCGGGAGACACTGACCAGCGAGGTCGGTGAAGAGTTCCTGTCTTCCAGAAGGAGTTGTATCTGTTCCCTGTTCTCATTGTCAAAAAGCGCATCAATGCCAGACACCTGACCGGCAACGGTCGGTAGCGCCCAGAGAAAAACAAAAATCATCGGTAACAGCATTTTTAACATCGGTGGTCCCCTGTTTGATTATACCCATCTTATCAAAATGTTGCTCGTAGATGTTTGACAAGAAGTTGGGCGTCCATGATGATGCCAACTTGCACGCAGAGTATGGCGAGGATATGATAGCAACCTGATAGATGTTTAGGTCGAGCAACAAAAACGTTTCTCCAAGAAAATTTCAAGACGAACTCATATGAATTTCTGGCAAGGCTTCACCATTGTTACATTTGTTCACCTTCTAGCCGCTGCCTCTCCCGGACCTGACTTTGCCCTCGTAACAAAGCAATCTCTGCTCCATGGTCGGACAGCCGGTATACTTACGAGTCTGGGTATTTCACTTGGGTTGGCCATACATATTTTTTATTCGGCAGCGGGGCTGGCGGTCGTCGTCGCACACTCGGTCGAAGGGATGGTGGTTGTTAAACTGGCGGGCGGAAGTTACCTGATATACTTGGGGATCAAAGGGTTAGGGGCCAGGCACCGATCAGCGGACGATAACCAGGAGGTTCAACTAGCGACGACTAACTCGGCTTTTCGCATGATTTCGACAGGTTTTTTCTGCAATGCCCTTAACCCAAAAGCACCGGTATATTTCCTATCACTCTTTACTGTGATACTCTCTCCGGAGATTCCTTTACCGAACCTGGCGATCTATGGTGTCTGGATCATGGTGTTGCAAATGCTCTGGTTTACCACCTTGGCCTGTTTTTTCACTAACACTGCCATCCGTCGTAGAGTTGTGAAGCTCGGGCACTGGGTAGACCACACCTTTGGCGTGGTGATGCTGGCTCTGGGCCTACAGGTTCTAAACTCTATCCGATAACTGAAACAGGTCGTCATGCTCTCGATTGAGACTTTCTCGGCATTTTTTCTTGCCTCTGCCCTGCTCGCCATTGCACCGGGACCAGACAACGTTTTCGTCCTGACACAATCGGCCCTGCATGGCAAACTTTCCGGCTTGGTCGTTGTCTTCGGCTTGTGCACAGGCCTTCTCGTTCACACCGCAGCCGTGGCTTTCGGCGTCGCTGTTATTTTTCAAGCCTCAACGCTCGCGTTTACACTGCTAAAGGTCATTGGCGCCGGCTACCTGGTTTACCTGGCCTGGCAGATCTTTCGCGCTCGACCGGAACAAATCCGTATGCAGAGCGACCAACAGAAAAGCTTGGGAACGCTCTATCGCCGTGGCATCATTATGAACCTGACCAATCCTAAAGTGTCGATCTTCTTCCTCGCTTTTCTACCGCAATTCGCAGACCCGACTCGAGGTCCAATCAGTCTGCAGATGGTTGCCCTTGGTTGCATATTCATTATTGCGACCATCCTGGTATTCGGTGCAATTGCCCTGATTGGTGGCGCTCTGGGGGAGTGGCTCAACCGCTCTGAGCCAGCGCAAAGGGTCATGAACTGGACTGCGGGAACGATCTTTGTCGGCCTCGCCTTAAAGCTGGTTACTGCGGAGAGATAAGATGACTCCGCAAACCACTCTCAAACCGATCGGCGAAATCGTTACACCGTACAAGGTGCTCGCCGACTGTCCCAGGAACATCGACCCGAACGGACCACCCTGCGAGCTGGTTCTGAGGGGTGATTTACGCGATGGCCTGCTCGGTCTGGCAACCGGGCAACGCATTCTGATCCTCTACTGGCTTGAACACGCGGAGCGATCCGTACTGCGCCAGAATTCACGTCGGACCGGAGAACTCGCGGGGGTCTTTGCTTTGCGGACACCGAATCGCCCTAATCCAATCGGTGTTGCAGTCTTGCCGATCGAACAAATAATTGACAGTGTTATCACCGTCCGCGGGCTCGACTGCCTCGACGGTACGCCTTTGCTGGACATCAAACCCGCTATGTCAGGTGAATAAATTCACCGACTCAGGACTGAGACTCATATGGACTGGAAACGTTTTTTTGACAGCCTCGGCATGAACGGCACCCGCTGGCAGTGGCGCATGATGAAATGGGAGCGCAATTTTCGCAGCATCATGCAGGGCAATGCGTCAGGCGGCACCTGGACGGTTTCCAAAATCCTGATCGGCATCAACCTCCTCCTCTACGGGCTTATGGTCGCACAGGGTGTCGGGGGCGGTCTGGGCCTTGGCACCATCATGAACCCCGGCGGTTATCTTCTGGTCCATTCAGGCGCCCAGTACTGGCCCCTGGTTCTCTCTGAGGGGGAGTGGTGGCGCTGCATCACTTACGCCTTTGCTCATGGCGGCCTGATCCACCTGGGCTTCAACATGATGGTTCTTTACCAGATTGGGCCGATGGTCGAAGAGGAGATCGGCACTGTCCGCTTTATCATCCTTTACGTTCTCACCGCCTTAACAGCGACCTTTGCCGGCTTCGGTTGGCAGGTCATTTACATCAAGCAGTGGGTTCCGGTCGTCGGCGCCTCCGGGTCACTCTTCGGCCTGATCGGCTTTGCCATCTCCTATTTTCACCGCGTCGGCGGCCCCATGGCGCATAATTACCGTAATTTCATGCTCCGTTGGGCAGCCATTGCCTTTGTCTTCGGACTACTGATGGGTGCCGACAACGCTGGCCACCTCGGTGGTGCGGTCGGTGGAGCCCTGTTCGGACTGATCCTGCCGATCGGTGTTCGTGGAAGACAAGCGCTGCGACCATTCCTCAATCTGCTTGGTACAATCTGCGTGGTTGCAACGGTGGCAAGTATTCTGATGATGATCAGTGGCTGGATATTTTAGGCTGGAGGCTGAAAAGCTGACAGACATTTCAGACATTTAAAAGGAATACAATGGCAAAGGCAAAAGCTCCCGTTACCGCGGCGATCCGTCTGCTCAAGCAGTCCAATACAGAATTCACTCCTCACATCTACAACTATGAGGAACGCGGGGGCACATCCGTCTCCGCCAGGGAACTCGGCGTCGACGAGCACCAGATCATCAAAACCCTGATCATGGAAGATGAACAAAGGAAACCTTTAATCGTCCTGATGCATGGTGACCAGGAAGTCTCCACCAAGGAACTCGCCAGAAGTGTCGGGGTCAAAACGATTTCGCCATGTAAT
>SBFN01000067.1 GCA_006226895.1 Deltaproteobacteria bacterium
CCAAGGATATCAAGGGTCTGTGGATGCAAATTATCCATAACCACGCGTAGATTGGTCATCGCTTTTTGCAGATCCGCTTCGATTGACAGGGCCTCTTCACTGCAGGAAGATGTCTGACGAAGATGTTCAATTTTTCTGCGAACAGCCGACAGGTCAGCAAGGGTCTGATCATGAATATCCATGGCGATGCGCCGGCGTTCCTCTTCGGCACCTTCGAGCAGTTTCTCGGCCGCCACCACGCGGATCAACTGATCCGTCATCTGGTTAATGGAAACCGCGAGGCCGTCAAGTTCGTCACGCACCTTATCCGGAGCCGGAGGCGGTAAAAACTCGCCGGCAGTGATACGTGCGGCGCTGTCAGAAAGAATTTTAATGCGGTTCAGGATGTTGCGCGCGAAGGCAAGAGACAGAAAAATTCCGATCAGGATAGCAATGCCGAGAACGAGAATCGTGACGAAGGTTGTCTCGGCAACCAGCTCTTCAATATTTTCCTGATGCATAGCCCCGAAATCCAGGCGTCGCTGATTCAACGAGTTAAGCTGCTTCTTGATGTTAGGCCGCAGCAATTTCAGACCCTCTGCAAGATCATCCAGATCCACTCCCTGCTCGGGGTTCAGGTCACGAACACTTTGCCGAAGCAGGCTGGTATCAGACACTCCCAACAACTCGGTTTCCAGCAACTGCTCGAAAGCCGCTGCAAGATGCTCGTGCAAAAATGACAACTGCTGCACGGCCTTGGCATCTGGCACCTGGGCCTGAGCCAGGAAGCCAACAATACTCTCCATGCGCTGCGATGCCATATCTGCTTCGGCCAGTGCAATAAAGGCGGTTTTCAGGTTCTTGGCCTGCTGACGCTTCACCGACAAATCCCAGTAAGTGAACTGCAAGAAGCAAAGCAGCAGGGTCATAAGGCAGAGGACGGCTGCTGGCGCCATGATTATCTGGTGTTTCAGTGCAAGTTTCATAAGTTAGAAAGTATCATAGAATTTCTCTCTGGACACTGTGCAATAGCACAGTGCGATGACACGGCAACCAAGGGGTCAATTTTGACCGGTCTCAAAGTAAACCTTTTGTCCAAAGAAGCAAACCAATAAGCTTGCCGGCAGCAACCAACACTCAACACTAAACCAAGGAGTCCATCATGCATAACCTGAAACATTTGGCACTGGCGTTTTTGCTTGCAACCCTGGCAATCACTCCAGCCTTCGCAAAACCCGGTCGATGTGGCAAGGCGTTCGATATCGGTGAACAGCAAGCTACCAGGCTCGAGCATCTCAAGGAGAGCCTTGATCTGACAGCGCAACAGGAAAAGGAGATCAAAGAGATTCTTGCCGCAAGTAAAGAGGGGAATGAAACCCTGCGCGAAGAGAGGCGCTCGACCCGCAAGGAGCTCCGGGAAATGTCCAGAGCCGACACTCTTGACGAGCCACGTTTACGGGAACTGGTTCATAAGCAGTCTGACCAGCGGGCCGACATGATGATCGCCAAGCACGCCACAAGGGCCAGGATCAATCAGGTTCTCTCACCGGAGCAGCAAGAACAGCATGAGGCTGTCCGCCAACAGAGACAGGAGCGCAGGGGGTCAGCCAAGCACCGGCAAGGGAAGCAATAAGATCACAGCAACGAGCTGTCGCTCCGAGGAGGCTCAAAAATGATCTCCAAGGAGCGGCAGCAACAGCTATAACTGCAAGCGATGCCAGTCAACCTTGTCATAATCCGCCATCAAAGCCAAAGGGATAAAAGTATCAAGCTCATCCCAGGAGCTTCCGGTCAAATCCCGGGTAAAGTGACGAAACAACTCAATTTCCCGGGTAAAAATCTCTCTAAACCGCCAACGCAGGATGTCGTCCGGCAAACTTGCCGGATCGCCAGGATGCAAAGTACAGACGGTGCCATCGAAGTCTTCACCACTCACATCGATATTCGGGCCATGCAGGCGGCAGGTCAGAGGTCTGGAAGTATAAATCAAGCAATAACCCTTTTCATCAAGCAGTGGACAAGGGGTCAGATCCTCTTCGGGCATCTCCTGCCAGGCCATATCCGGCAAGCTATTCAGTAAATATGGATTCTTAAGCTCCGGCCAGCGCTTTCGGAGTTCAACAAGACGGGGTCTGCAGCGCTCCAGCACCTGGAGTCGGGTTGCCTCGGGTAAGGCGATGAAGGCATCTTTGAGAAGCCAGGCGTCAAGCAGGGTGATATCGAACAAACCACGGCAGCAGGAACTGCACCCGCCTCTGCACGCGAGAGCATTCCCTCCGGCCTCCAGACACATTGCGAACCAGTCGTCCACCTCATCATACAAACGGCGGCAGGAAGCAAGGTTAGACGTCAAATTTTGTTTAAGGAGAGGCACTCATCACCCGAGACAGGATTAACAGTCAATGGAACACAATGTCCCTGGCTATCAAAAAAGTCAGGCCAGACGACAACGCCCGGCCTGACCGTAATCAGTTCATCAGGGCCGGAGGTAACCTAGTTCAGAACCCTCAAACGCTTCTGCGCGTAGGCGAGTAAATCCTTACGCAGATTCTCCGTTTTCAGAGCTCTTTGGTAACACTCGGCAGCTTCCTTCTGCAAGCTCTGCCCCTCCAGGGCGCCACCAAGACCAACCCAGAAAGCTCCTGTCTGCGGCCAGGCGACCAACAGGTTGCGATAAGTCTGAGCCGCGAGAAAGGATTCATCCAGGCGCTGGTAAAGAGAAGCCAGGATGACATGGGCTTCGGGGTCCTCACCAACGGCAGGCAAGCCACCGTTGAGCATAACTTTGGTCGCCGCATCGTAATCACCCTGCGCCGAAAGCAACCGTGCATAGTTTTTCTTGAAAACGACATAATCAGGGGCGATCTCAAGACCTTCGGCAAGCAGGTACATGGCCTCACCATTTTTGCCGCCCTTTTCGAAGACCTTAACCAGCATTTCTCTGGCGGGCAGGTGGCCGGGATATAACTCCAGGGCGTCTTGCAAAGACCTCACCGCCAGGTTGGTACGTTCGCGCGCATAGGCCCACTTGCCGTCGAGATAAGCTTCCTCCGCCATACCGTAAGGAGTCGTCGCCGGAAGGCGGCTCGGCCTCTCGATACGCTTGATCTCCGGCTTCGAAACACTTTGACTGCGGACCGCGCCAGGGAGCTCGTCCGGATGCAGGCGTTTTGGAGCCTTGGCGATCGACTGGGTCGAGCTCACCTGCGATCGGGTTCTGGCAGCCGCACTCACTGAAGCTTTCACCTGCTTGCGTTTAACCGGCTTAGGCTTGACCGATCTAACAACCGGGGGCTTTTTGACGACCGGCGGCGTCACACTCGCCACTTTGACCAGAGGCTTTGCTGGCGCA
>SBFN01000218.1 GCA_006226895.1 Deltaproteobacteria bacterium
TTCCTGATCGTACATCAGGCCCTTGAGCAGAGCGGCAACGGTCAGGACCAGGTGAGGTGGCAGACTGTCGGCGCAGCGGACTTCGACCTGCGGCCGCAGGCGGACTTCGGTGAAGAGCGTGGACAGGTGCAGGTCCCAATCAGCCATGGTTGCCTGATGTCCCTCGTAACCTGATGCAAGGTATTCGCGGAAGCGGAATGGCCGTTGGGTCAGGTCGATGTATTGGCCGCTGCGCATGATAAAGTACATCGGCACGTCGAGAGCATAATCGACATAATCGCTGAAGCCTGCGTCGGGGTTGTCCAGAAAAGGTAAGAGGCCGGTACGGTCCGGGTCTGTACGGGACCAGATTTCTCCTCTTGTCGTCAAAAATCCGCTCGCTTCTCCCTCCAGCAGCGGTGAGTTGGCGAACAGCCCATAGATAAGCGGCGAGAGAGCCTGGGCCAGGCGCAGCTTTCTCATGCAGTCCGCTTCATCGCAGAAATCAAGGTTAACCTGGAGCCCGGCGCTCTGTTTCATCATGCGTTGACCCATGTCACCGGTCTTCAGCATGTAGGGGCCCATGATGTCGTAACGGGATTTCGGAGCCCACTCGATTTTATCGAGAGGCGTGAAAGGTTGAGTCCCCAATCCGACCAGAACCAGGCCAAGTTCGTTACAGGCGGCGACGGCGTTGACGATATGCTTCGAAAAATCATTGCAGTTGCAGAAGAGGTCGGCACAGAGTTGTCCCGAAAGTTCCAGCTGGCTGCCGGGCTCGAGGGTTATGGAGGAATGTTCACCCTGCAGGCCGATCAGCCTTGCTCCTTCGCGGACCTCTTGCCATGCACCATTTTTTGCCAAGGCAGAGAGCAGAGCTTCAACCCTGTGAAACTCGGCGGCTTCTCCGGTGTGGCTATCAAGGACCAGCTTTTCCATCTCCGCACCGATGCCCCAATCCTTTTCAGGGCGGGCTCCGGCGGTGAGGAAGCTGATCAGTTGATCGCGCGAAGTAATTACTTCGTCACGGTTGTATTTGTTCGGAATGAGCATGCAACTCCCGGAGGCTAGGGTGGCAGGTGCAGGTGCTGGCGCAGCCCTAAAAAAGATTAAAACGGTTATTATCGTTCAGTATAGCAAAGGGCCGGCAGTTTATTGCCGGCCCTTTGCATGTTTATTTTCTTCTGTTTGCTGAGCGCAGATATTTCGTGATGTTACTTGAGATGTTTTCGAAGATACGGGTGAAAGTCTCTTCGTCCCGTTCAAGTAAAGTGATGCGAAACCCTTGCTCCGGAGTGAAGAATGAAGACAGAGGCACAACGCAGATACCGGTCGAGGCCAGCAGGTAATAAACGAAGCGCTTGTCCGGTGACACTTCGGGCTGGTTGACGAGGTTTTCGACCAACTCACGGACCTCTGGAAGCTCTATCGGCAGCGTTTGCTTGTCGTTGAGTTGTCCCTCCTGGAAGGCAACACTCATGTAGAAAGCACCATTGGTTCGATTGACCTTGATCTCGGGAACCTTGTTGAGAATCTCATAAGCGATGTTGGAGAACTTCTCGTAACGTGTGATCCGCTCCTCGAGCCAGGCGGAATACTCCGGGTGGCTGAGAATGGGCGGAATGGCTTTCTGCGGCAAGGTCGTTGAGCAGACTTCGACCATCTTCGAGTCGACAATGCTCTGAATGTAGCGTTGGAACATCGGGTCCTTGTCTGCATTGTAGACCTCGATCCAGCCGCAACGGGATCCGGGCCAGGGCAATTCCTTGCTGATGCCCTTCATTGAGATCGCCGGGACATCGCCGATCAGGTCGGAAATCGGCTTGGTCGACTGGCCGTTGTAAACCAGGTTTTGATAGATCTCATCGGCGATGATGAAGAGGTCATATTCCTTGGCGATCGCCACCATCTCCTTGAGGATCCGCTCAGGCCAGACTGCCCCGGTTGGATTGTCCGGGTTGATAATCAGGATACCGGAGATGGTCGGATTGTATTTGATCGACAGGCGCAGGTCATCAAGGTCGGGATACCAGTTGTTGGCTGGATCAAGCCGATAGCAGACCGGTTTCTGTCCGGCATGGGCGGCTTCGCCCGAGGAATGCGTGGAGTAGGTCGGTGATGGGCCGATGACGCGGGATTCACGACGTAGCAGACCGTAAACTTTCTGGATGGCATCACCCAGACCATTGAAGAAAATAACGTCATCTGCGGTCAACTGTGCTTTGCCACGACGATTGGTCATTTCGGCAAGGAACTCGCGGGTCTCAAGCACACCCTTGGTCGCACAATATCCGTAGGAGCAGTCTTTCATGGCGAGATCTGCGACGATCTGCTTCATCCACTGGGGAATAACCTCCCCTTTGGCGATCGGGTCGCCGATATTCTCCATGTTGGTTTTGATGCCGAGTGATCTGAGTTTGTCTGCGATCTCCACGATAGCGCGGATCTCGTAGGTCAGCTCTCCGGCACCGATATGAACGATATTGTTGCGCATGAGTTTCTTCCTTCCCTTTAATCCTGAATCTGCCAGCTGTTATCTGCTTCAGGGTAAATAAAAAGGCCATGAGCGTTTGCCCATGGCCTTGATCAAGTAAGAGTCTGAATCAGTTTTCAAGGCAATGGACAAGTTCGTGGCAAGCGGCCGCCGCTGCAGCCGCGTTATTTGCTCGCGCTGCCTTGATTGCTGCGGTGATATTGGTTGCTGTGAACATGCGATTCCCCGTTGTCTAAATATGAGTCTCGTCAGTTATCATGGCTGATATTTTTTGTCAATGAATAGTTGTTTGTTCCCCTGTGCTTTAATCCTCTTTAAGCCCCGGTTCCGGGCTCTTGAAGAAGGCCTTGATGGCTTCAGTAAGGTCGGTTTGAGGCCTGGTTAAAACGGGGACATTGGGCAAAGAGTGCAGAAAGAGACGGCCGTAGCCACGTCTGACGACCCGGCTGTCGAGAATCAGGACAACGCCACGATCGGTGCGTTGCCGGATCAGGCGGCCAAAGCCCTGGCGAAAGCGAATGACTGCTTGCGGAACCGTGTATTCCATGAAGGGATCTCCGCCTGCCTTGGTGATGGCTTCGGCGCGTGCTTCAAGAACCGGCTCAGTCGGTACCCGGAAGGGCAAACGGGCAATGATGACCTGCTCAAGTGAACGGCCGGGCACATCGACCCCTTCCCAGAAGGAGTCGGTGGCAAAAAGAATACTGGTCGGGTCTTTGCTGAATTTCTGCAACAGGTTGTGCCGGGTGGTCTCTCCCTGGCGCAAGACCTGGTAGCCGCGGGCAGCCAGGGTCGGTGAGAGCTCGCCGTGAATACGGCGTAAGAGGCTGTAGGCGGTAAAGAGCACAAAGCTGCGCCCATCGGCTGCCAGCAGAGCCTGTTCTGTCAGGTCGCGTACGGCTTCGGCGTAGCCGGGGCGGCCCGGTTCGGGGATATCGGTCGGGATCGCGAGAAGCGCCTGTTTTTCGAAATCGAAAGGAGATTCCAGCAGCAGTTCCTTCAGCCGGCCCTGCTCCAGTTCGTTCAGGCCGACCCGGTGGCGCAGGTAATCAAAACGGCCGGCAACAGTCAGGGTAGCGCTGGTCATGACGACAGTCTGCATGCGTTCCATCAGGGTCTGTCGCAATAGCGGCGCGACGACCAGAGGTGCGGTGCAAAGCCGGGTGATAATCCCTTCGCCCCGCCCTATGCGGCCCTTGGTGATTTCAAACCAGGTGCAGGTCCCCGGGTCTCTGGCGACAAAGGCCTGCAGGTTCTCGGCGAGCACCTGCAGGCGCACGCTGACGCCCACCAGGTCGGTGCCGAGTGAGCGGCAGGCCTCTGCCGCTTCGTCGGGGAGTTTGCGTAAGGCCTTGAGCAGCTCTCGCAGCGACTCACTGTACTCACTGGTAGTGCGCGACAGGCTGCGCAATATGCTTTCGGTGCTCTTCCAGGCCGCTTTTTCGACAAAGGCCGGCACCAGTCGTTGGCGAATCTCTTCTGTTGAACGAATCTCCTTTCCGAGCTCTTTTGCCAGCTCTATCCCCGCATGTTCCAGATCTGCTATTGAGCGGTCCAGCAGCTCCTGGCGTTGGCTGATTAAAGCTTCTATGCGTTCATGCAGCTCACGGTAGAGAGCCTCCTGATCGTCCTGCAACGATCGTCCAAGTTGTACAATGAGCCGTGGCAACAGACCCCGCTGCGGTTTGCGCGGGTGGCGAAGCCTGTTGAGTGTGCGGGCGAAGGCGAAGCGGGTGACCTGGGTGCTGAAGTAGCGCGTGGCGACTTCTTCGAGGTGGTGAGCTTCATCGATCACGAGCCGGGAAAAGGGCGGCAGCACCGCCATGGCGGAGTAGTTGTCGGTCTGCTGCCGCAAGGAAAGGTCTGCGAGCAGCAAGGCGTGGTTGACCACCAGGATGTCGGCACGAGACGCCCTGCGCCGGGCCTGGTGAAAGAAGCAGCTGCCAAAAAAGGGACACTGGCTGCGGTCTGCTTCGCAGCAGACCTCATCCCAGAGCGTGGCGTTGGGCAGGAAGGAGAGGTCCTCACGTGAGCCATCCCCGGTCTGTTCGGCCCATTCGCGCAGGGATGTCAGCTCACCGACATGTTCATCATCAAACAGGCCGGGTTCAGCCGTGGCGCTTTCCAGCCGGCGTTTACAGAGATAGTTCGAACGGCCTTTGACCAGCTCAACCCGAAAATCGAGACCGGTGGCCCGTTGCAGGAAAGGCAGGTCCTTGCGGATCAGCTGCTCCTGCAGATTGATGGTGTTGGTTGAGACCACCAGTCGTTCGCGGTTGGCAAGGGTCCAGAGGATTGCCGGAACCAGGTAGGCCAGGCTTTTCCCTGTGCCGGTACCGGCTTCGACCAGGGCAATGCTGTGATTGTTGAGGGCTTCTGTGACGGCGAAGGCCATGCGCATCTGTTCGGGGCGGTCTTCGAACCCCGAGAGGCTGGTGCAGACCTGTCCACCGGGGCCGAGCATATCTGCAACCTGCTGATGCTCGACGGTTGCGTTCTCGGTTGGCTTGAAGGCTTCGACGACCCGGTAAAGCTCGCTGACCTGGTTGTTGACGATATAGAAGCCGACCCCCATGGACCCCAGGTT
>SBFN01000143.1 GCA_006226895.1 Deltaproteobacteria bacterium
ATTCGTCATCGGCTGCGGCAACAGGGGAGGGAGAACCAAAAGCTCAGACAACGTCAAAAGCTAAAAACATAACAAGCAGCGCAACAGATTAACGATCTGTTGTCCTCTCTTCATTTCCGACCATAGAAACAAGACTAAAGCTTGTCAGCACACCAAGGCCACCCCATTGTAGTGAGGTGGCCTTTTTATGTTGTCAGTAATCAGTTCTCAGGCAAGTCAAAAACTTGCAAGAGAACTGTCACTATAACTATAATTCCGTAACTCCTTACGGAAAGACGGGGGGAAGCAACAAGCCCTGTTCCTCAGGCAAAGAAAGCATAAGGTTCATATTTTGAACAGCCTGTCCTGCCGCACCTTTGACCAGGTTATCAATAGCGGCAAGAACAATCACCCGGCCGGTCCGTTCATCGATAGACAAACCTATATCGCAGTTTGCTACCGCGGACCTGGGCAATATTCGGAAACTTTCCCTTTGGCAGCACCCTGACAAAATTCTCGGCAGCATATTTGTCAAGGTACACTTCATGTAATTCATCGGCCGACATCATGTCAGTCAAAGACGCGTAGCAGGTACTCAGAATACCTCTATTCACAGGCAAGAGATGCGGGGTAAAGCTGATCCTGACGCTCTCCCCTGCCAGCCGTGTAAGCGACTGTTCAATCTCGGGCGTATGGCGATGCCGTGGCAGACTATAGGCTTTAAAGCCCTCATTGACCTCACAGTAGAGAGTATCAACCTTGGCGGCACGACCGGCACCGCTCGTACCGGATTTACTATCCACGATAAGGGTTTTATGATCAATCAGGCCCTTTTCGAGCAAAGGCGCCAATGCCAGAGCAACACTGGTCGGGTAGCATCCGGGATTGGCAATCAGACGAGCCCCGGAAATCCTCTCACGAAACAGTTCAGGCAGGCCGTAAACTGCTTCGTCAAGCAATTCACTGGCAGTATGCTCCTGGTACCATTCTTCATAAACCTCGACATCAGTGATGCGGAAATCAGCGGAGAGATCAACAACCCTGCAACCGGCAGCCAGCAATGCCGGGATCATCCCCATAGCTGTTTGATGTGGAACCGCGGTAAAAACCAGATCAGCACGGCCAGCAAGAGCAGCCGGATCAACATCCTCGAATTTCAGGTCAATAATCCCATTGAGAGAAGGGAACACATCGCTGACCAACTGCCCGGCGTATTGTCTCGAGGTTACGCACACCAGTTCTGTATCGGGATGCAGCGAAAGCAACCTGAGCAGCTCGACGCCGGTGTAACCACTCGCACCAATAACAGCAATCCGATGCATATCAACTCCTTAATTATGATCCACTCGCTGGACCATATTCACTAAAAACGGAAAAAGGGAAACCCGCAGGGTTTCCCTTTCAACCAAATATCCCGTAGACCCTGGGGGCCGTAAGGCATTAACGCTTGGAGAACTGGAAGCTACGGCGTGCACCGCGTCGACCGTACTTCTTACGTTCCTTGATACGACTGTCGCGGGTAATGAAACCTTTTTCAGCGAATCACGCAATTCCGGATCGATCTCGAGCAGAGCCTTGGTGATGCCGTGTTTGATAGCTCCAGCCTGACCGGAAGGACCGCCACCACAAACGTTAACGGAAATATCAAACTTACCGACGTTCTCGGTCAGTTCGAGAGGCTGACGTACAACCATTTTAGAGGTCGGGCGGCCAAAGTACTCGTCGATAGTCCGCTTGTTAATGATGATCTCACCTGTACCCGGCGTCATCCGGACACGGGCAATAGAAGTTTTCCTTTTACCGGTGGCGTAAAATTTCTGTTCGGCCATCGTCTATTTCTCCTGAATTCCCTTAAACCTGAAGTTCTTTGGGTTGCTGTGCCTGATGCGGATGATCGGCACCGCAGTAGACTTTAAGTTTTTTAAACATCTGACGTCCGAGCTTGTTCTTTGGCAACATCCCTTTGACCGCTTTGCGGATCAGCTCTTCGGGTGTCTTCTCAAGCATTTTACCTGCAGAGATCGAAGTCAGGCCACCGGTGTAACCACTGTGGCGATGATACATCTTCTGGCTGAGTTTGTTACCGGTCAAACGCACCTTTTCTGCATTGAGAACAATGACAAAGTCACCAGTATCAACGCTCGGCGTATAAACGGCCTTGTGCTTACCGCACAGGACTTTGGCAATTTCTGTAGCCGTACGGCCCAGAACTTTATCTTCCAGATCAACAACGTACCAGTCTTTCTGGAGATCTTCTTTTTTTGCAACTGGAGTACTCATTACTATCCTCTCTAGATCAGTTCTGTAAGTTAACGGGGCTCACAGAAACTCGAAATCTAGTCAAAAGGCCTGACGATGTCAAGCTTTTTATTCCAGTTCGATAACACTTAATTCAGAGCTGGCCACAGAGACCATCAATCGGTTAATTCGGCACGAATGAATGGTCTTTCGTAATCCTGCAGCAAAGCGCAGATAACAGCTTGACTGCGCCCTCCAGGTCGGCCCAATCAAGCACCTCGACCGGAGTGTGCATATAGCGCAGAGGGATGCTGATCAACGCCGTTGCAACACCACCATGCACCAACTGCATGACATTTGCGTCCGTTCCCGTAGCACGAGGGATACCCATGATCTGGCAGGGAATCTTTTCTTCCTCTGCCGTCTTTTTGAGGAGATCGAAAAGCACCGGGTTGATATTAGGGCCACGCGCGATCACGGGACCCTTGCCGAGGCTCACCTCACCCAGGTCCTTATGGTCAGCACCGGGGTAATCGCTGGCAAAGCCAACTTCAACAGCAATACCAATATCTGGCTGCACACCATAAGCACTGGTTGCACCGCCGCGCAGGCCAACCTCTTCCTGAACGGTTGAAACACCGTGCAGATCGACCGTCATACGATTCTGACGACGTACCTCCCTGAGCACCTGGGCAACAATGAAAGCACCCATCTTGTCATCGAAGGCGCGTGATGTCAGTCGCGTGCCCTGCAAACGCTCGACGCCGACACGAAAAGTAACCGGGTCACCGATCGACACCAGCTTGACCGCCTCGTCTTTGCTGCTACAGCCGATATCGATAAACTGACTTTTAAAGGGGACGACCGTTTCCCGATCTTTGGCCTCGATCTGGTGAATCGGTCTTTTACCAACAACACCGGCAAGCGAGCCGCCAGAGGTATGGACCGTAACCCGCTGTCCTGGCACCAGGTGCGCATCAACCCCACCGATCGGCGCAAAAAAAAGATAACCCTGGTCATCGACATATTTGACCATGAAGCCTATTTCATCGCAGTGGCCCGCAAGCATCAGACGCGGGGCGCCTTCCGGGCCCTTAACATGTGCCACCACGTTACCCATCACATCGGTACGGACATCATCGGCAACATCAGCAAGAGCCTCACGAATGACCCGTTGAGCAGGTTGCTCAAACCCGGACGGGCTCGGTGCTTCAATCAGTTCCTTGAAAAAATTAAAATCATTCTCATTCATTCCATACCCCCTCTTCACTTATCCGACCAACTCTCCCAGCAGGGAGTTGCGAAAGGCTTTGGTAATTGTCACAGAAACCAGTTTGCCGGCAAGGTCAGCAGGCCCGGCAAAGTTAACGATACGATTCCAGGTAGACCGGCCGAACATCTGCCCTGCCCCGACCTTGCTCTCACCCTCAACAAGGATTTCCTGAATCGTGCCAACATCAGCCTCCCATGTCTGTCGACTGATTTCCTCCTGCAATTCAAGCATGCGATTGAACTGTTCCTGCTTAACCTCTGCCGGCGTCTCATCTGCCATATCCGCCGCAGTCGTGCCACGTCGCGGCGAGTAAATGAAGGAATATATCTCCGTGTAACGAACCTTTTCAAGCAGAGACATGGTCTCGGCGAAGTCAGCCTCGGTTTCTCCGGGAAAACCGACGATAATGTCGGAGGAGAGACGGATTTCCGGACAAACCTGCCGTAGGCGCTCGACGACCTCAAGGTATCTCTCCCTGGTATAGCCACGGTTCATCGCTTTGAGGATGTTGTTGGAACCACATTGCACCGGCAAATGCAAATGTTTGCAGAGCTTGTCGAGGCGACCGAAGCACTCGATCAGGTCGTTGGAGAGATCTTTCGGATGCGATGTGGTAAAGCGAATACGGTCAATACCATCGACCGCATTGACCTGCTCAAGCAGTCCGGCAAAACTGAGCTCGCCATCGTCCTTAAGACCATATGAATTAACATTCTGCCCGATCAAAGTGACCTCGCGAACGCCCTGAGCCGCCAACTCACGGATCTCTTCAAGGATCTCGGCGCTGGGGCGACTGAGCTCTCGACCCCGGACATAAGGAACGACACAATAGCTGCAGAAATTATCGCAGCCCTGCATGACCGTTACAAAGCGGGTGTAAGCTTCCTGGCCGGTTCGTGACGGAAAAAGCTGCAACCGGGTCTCACGATCGAGAAACTCGGTCTCTTCGCAACGCACATGTTTCTCGGCAACCTGCTGCACCATCTCCGGGAGACGGTGGACGTTATGGGTGCCGAAGACCAGGTCCAGGTAAGAGAACTCTTCCAGCAGCTGCTTGCCCTCCTGCTGGGCGATGCAGCCGCCCATACCGAGGATCAGGTCAGGTTTGCGTTCCTTCATCGGTTTGAAACGACCCAAATGACCATAAGCTTTACGTACCGCTTTATCTCGTACAGCGCAGGTGTTAAGCAGAATCAGATCAGCCTGCTCCGGTTCTTCGACCTGGCGGTAACCGATTTCATTGAGCAGACCGACAATCCGCTCCGAGTCGACAACGTTCATCTGGCAACCAAATGTTTCCAGGTAAAAAGCTTTATCGTTCATAGAAGGGTATCCATAAGTTTCATTTTCGTTCTAAAAAAACCGTTAAGCTGACAGAGGCTAACTAAAAAGCTTTTCAAAAGCAACAACTTAAGGAATTGCTTGGTTAACGAAGCGATGAGTTGACCTCTTCAGCCTCATGCTTTGTGTCTGGTTCTGAAGAAGTTGCAACCGGAGTCGCTACAGGCTTGAGCACTTTTTCCAAAAGATCCGTCGCTTTGCGGGGATGTTCCAGGCAGTGAAGAACCAGCCGTTTTTCCTTACCCTGGTGAACACGTAAAGTACCAAGCTCTTCGCCCTGCTGATGCAGGCTGAAATAAGTAACCTCCTCAAGCTTGATTTCGTCAGTATGCAACTGCCATAGGCCACGCTGTGCCAGCAGGCGTCGATCTGTGATCGCATAATAGACCCGGTTCCACTCCAGGCGAGACTGAAGAAGGTGGCCGACACTGAAATAAAGACCCAGAAGAACAAACGGCAGAGGTAGCCAAACCAGCCAGGGCAGCTCATATTCATCGGCGATGGAAAAGCCGAGGACCTGCCAATAGCTGCAAATCGCCAGAAAAACGAATCCGAAGATTGAGTGTTTCCAGTGCCTGAAAGTATAGCAACGCGGCGCTGGACGCCCCTCCCAACAGACCTCTTCTCCAACATCCAGAACCAGATCCCGTTTCATTGTCCACCTGTCGCCTGCGCCAGACGACTGGCGGAAGAACGTCCTATTTTACTGTCCGGGTCAGCTTTAACGATAATCGTATAAAGGGCCAGAGCCTCCTTGAGATCACCACTCTTTTCCCTGACTTCGGCCAGCAAGAAGAGGTTCTCGGAAACCGGCAGCAGCGCAACACTCTCCTCGAGTTCCTGACGAGCCTGACCTAGATGTCCTTTTCGCAAGTAAAAGTAACCCAACCCCATCCGGCTGCGATAATAGTCCGGCTGCAACTTAACGGCCTTTTGCAAATGCAGACGAGCCGACTGAAGTTGCCCGGCGCGAAGATATGCCATCCCCAGAGCTCTTAATATACGAGGCTCATCAGGCGTCGCTGTCGCCGA
>SBFN01000226.1 GCA_006226895.1 Deltaproteobacteria bacterium
CATGTTGCATTCGGGAATTAAACGGAATTTCCAACAAGGAATCGACCAGCTGACTAAAATTAAGGGAGTAGAGCGAGTTTGGTCAGACAGCTGTGTGGAGACGGGTTGTCTTGCAACTCCAGTTTTGCTGAAAGCCTCTGTCGAAACGTTTCTTGATAACCCGGAGATTGGCAAGGAAGTCTTCGGTCCATCATCTGTAATTGTCGTCTGTGACACCCCAAAGGAGATGCTGCTCGCTGCTCAAAACCTTCAAGGTCAACTGACTGCTACCGTTCACGGCAGTGATATGGAATTGGATGATTACGCGGATCTTTTTAGGATACTTGAGTGCAAGGCTGGCAGGATTCTTCTCGATGGTTTTCCGACTGGTGTTGAGGTCTGTGATTCGATGAACCACGGCGGCCCTTATCCGGCAACGACGGATAGTAGAGCCACTTCGGTTGGTACGGCTGCCGTCAAGAGGTTTTTACGGCCAGTTTGCTTCCAGAATTTCCCGCAGGCGATGCTGCCTGGCCCGCTGAAGAACAAAAATGAGTATAATCTCTGGCGATTGGTTGATGGCACTTTGACCCGGGATGACGCCTAGCCACCACAAGGGCCGTATGGACCGCAGAAGGGAGAGTTTCTACCCCGGGGTTTGATCTTCCGTCCCCGCTACAGGAGGAATTACTTTTTTATGGGTCAAAACCTTAAACAGGCCAAGTAAGCCAACAAGGGTAAAGAAAACACCTCGCCACTTTTCAGGCTCCTTCCCCTCACTCAAAAAAATCACATCATCAGCAATGTTCAGGTCGGTCTCTTTCGCCAGCTTGATCAATTTCTGTTGGTTGCCACGGGCAATCAGACCAGCGACCAGCATACCGGTAATGTTTCTTTGGCCTTTAAATTCAGCGCCGTGCTTGCGTCGGAATTCCCTCTTCTCGGGAAGCGTATCGGTAAAGAAGTGGTAGTCCTGAAAAAGCTTCAACTTGTGCGGGTCTCGAGTTTCAACCAGGACATGAATCTGCTCCTGGTCGGGATGAGCAACAAGCGGCACCAGCAGCGCTTCCATCTCCAGAGAGCCGGAAGTAGAGATGGCACGATCAAGATCCTGGTAGCCTGCTTTAACGTCCAGCCATTCACCAGGTGCGCCGACCTGTTCTAGCTTTTCAATGCTGACTGGCTGCGGGGTTTGATTGTTAAACCAGAGGATCAGGTCACTCACACCCAGGAACAGGAGGACCAGGCAGACGGCAATCAGTGTGTAGCGGAAACGACGCATGAAATATATCCAGTGTTTTTAGATAGTGTAAAAGGAAAAGAGAGGGGCTGCAGGGCAGCCCCTCTCTCTATTTAGCAGGTTGAACCTTTTCTTGCAAGGATCAGGCTTCTGCGCCTTCCTCCACCATGGCACCCTTCTTCTGAGTCATCAGTGAAACGATGACCAGGGTCAGGATGCTGGCAGGGATGGAGATAGCAGCCGGGCTATTGAAAGCGACGGGAGCATCCTGAGGCAGCAGGCCGTAACGGACCCACATGTCAGGAGAAACCAGAATCAGGCCGAGAGAAGAAGTCAGGCCGATAAAGATCGACGCTGCAACACCCTGGGCAGTCGCTTTTTTCCAGAACAGGATCATCAGAATCGCAGGCAGGTTAGCAGACGCTGCAACAGCGAAGGCCCAACCGACCAGGAAGGAGACGTTCATGCCCTCGAAGATGATACCGAGGTAGATGGCGATAGCACCGATGACCATGGCAGAGATCTTGCCTGCGCGGACTTTGCCTTTGTCGGACATATTCATGCCGAGGAAGTTGTCCATCAGGTCATGGGCAACGGCTCCGGCCGAGGCGACGATCAGACCCGAAACCGTACCGAGTACGGTCGCGAAGGCCAGCGACGAGATGACTGAGAAGAGTATGACCCCGAAGGAGAGGGCCAGCAGCGGTGCCGACATGTTGTTGTCGGTGATGTTGATGACGCCGTTGGTCATAGCACCCAGACCAAGATAAAGAGTCAGTACGTAGAAGAAACCGATCGCTGCGATAGCGACGATGGTCGACTTACGGGCTGCCGCCTGGCTCGGTACCGTGTAGTAACGAATCAGGATGTGTGGCAGGGCCGCTGTACCGCAGAAGAGTGCGATCATCAGCGAGATGAAGTTGAACTTATCGAGGCCGCTCGCGTTGTCAACTTTGAACTTCAGACCTGGACGCAGGATACGGCTGCCCGGGGTCGGCTTCTGGTAGTAGATGGTGGTCGTGGTGTCACCAACTTTAACGTACTTCTTGCCCCAGAGGACGACAGTGCTGTCTTTAAAACGGTTCAGGAACTCAAGCGGACCGACCGCTCCGGTTTGAGCGATCTCTTTGCCGTCGACAGTGATTTCCTTGATGTGACCGACTGCGAAGAATTTGCCTTCTTCCTTGGGCGCACCGTTGAAAAGCTTGGTGCCGTCTGCCATTTTTGTGACAAACAGTGCTTCGACCAGCTCGTAGCCGGTAGCCGCTTCTTTGAGATGCCAAACTGTTTCTGCACCACCCTGAGAGAGCTTGACGAAACCAGCTTGACCGAATTCAGAGTCCAGACCGGCAACGACATCGTAGCCAGCAACCTGCAGGTTGCCGTTAGTAACGACGGCATTGAGAGTCTGGAACTTGTGGTATTCCTTAGTGTCGCCCTGGTTAGGGTCAGTGCCGAGGCCACGGGTCAGGACGCTGATAACAACGATAGTGGAGCAGATCAAAAGCAGTGCGCCTTTGAAAAACTGAACGTAAGTGGTGGAAGCCATTCCAGCGGTTGCGACGATGATGGTAACAACCACACCAACGATGCAGACACCAACCCAGTGCGGCATGCCGAGCAGAGGTTGAACCAGAACGCCAGCGCCGACCATCTGGGGGATCAGGTAGAAAACAGATACGGCCAAGGTCGAAATAGCGGCCATCAACTGAATAGACTTGGAGTTAAACTTGGAATCAAGAGCGTCGGTGAAAGTGTACTTGCCGAGGCGCTTCATCGGTTCCGCAACCAGGAAGAGGGCGACCATCCAGCCGGCCAGGTAACCGATGGAGTACATCCAGCCATCGTAACCGGCGGTTGCGATCATGCCGCAAATGCCGAGGAATGATGCTGCTGAGAGGTAGTCACCAGCAAAAGCGATGCCGTTGGTGAACCAGTGAATATTGCCGCCTGCCGCGTAGTATCCGTCCGCAGAAGAGGTCCGGCGAGCCAGGTAGAAAGAAAGCCCGAGGACGAAGAAAACAAAGACAAAGAAGAGGCCGATGGCCAGAGGTGATTGTGTATAGATCATGGTCTTTAGTTCTCCCCTATCAATTCAGGCGCGCTTCAGCGGCTGTACAAAAGTGGTTGTAGATGACAGCCAATACCAGAGCGAAGATAATCAGGAAGAAGCCGTAGAGAACGGCCAGGGTCTGACCGAAGTAGACTTTCTCCATCAGACCCGGGTTAACCGCGTTGATGACAACAAAGCCGAAGTAGGTCAGCGTGTAGACGATGAACATCGAGATGCCGATCTTGCCCTTGTACGCGGCAGCGTTGTCCTTGCCGAGTTTTACTGCTGGTCCGTGTCCCATAGATGTGACTCCTTTTTCTCAGTGTTTTTTACGCCAGAAGCGTCATGTGACAAATGTGAAACAATAAATTGCGGAAACACCTGTCGAGATGATCCGCATAATAAATAAAATTCGTTATAACGCATGGAATTGCTAGCTCAAAAGGTCCGAAAAACTGAGCGATTCCTGCATTGTGAGCGAGCTCTAAGGTACTTATTCGTGAAAAACAACCACATAGTGGGGTGGTAAATTTTGCGACATGATACGTCGTTCTAAAAAGAAGTCAATAGAAAAATTTCAGTAAATCAGCTAATTAAAGGGCTTATCGTTATAAAGTATACGGAATAGCAGGAGATTTAACTTTTGTAAAAAAATAACCGATCGTGGGGATAGAAAGATGTTTTAACCGATAAGTTAAAAGCTCATCTATATGGTTGCAGTCGCGTTAAAGAGAGTTCTTTACCCTACCGTCGGGGCAGGTTATAACGTCGATGAAAAAGGTCTGTAAATGGGGGAGTCCGGTTGAAAGGAAGGGGCGCCAGGTATGATCGAATACAAAGTTGTAGAGTTGGCCGTGGTAACGGATGAATCGATTGAAGAGGTGCTGAACGAACGCACTGCTGAGGGCTGGCAGTTTGACGGCATTCAGTTCGTGATTCGTGAAGCCAGCAAGAGGCCTTCGATGGCTTTTGTTATTTTTACCCGTGATCTGATCGACTAGATCCGCTCAGTCGTCCCAGGTTTCTTCGTCACGGTAGGATATGGTATGTTTCGGGTCTGATGAGGGTGAGGCTCCGCAACGTTGGCAAACCGCTTCTACCGGCTCATCTTCGACCGTTTCCACTGTGCTGAGCTCCAA